>NZ_CDRVLZ010000015.1:0-80332 GCF_977072305.1 Adlercreutzia sp. CNCM I-6207 | reverse complement strand
TCGACGAGGGAGGGCGCAAGGTGTACGATACGATAGCCGGCCGCAGGAGGCGGCTGGGGCTGGCCGCCTAGGCCGTCCGGAAAAACGTCCGCACCCCCCGCGCATCCAGCAAAAAGAGCAAAAGGAGATTCGTCCAGCAAAAAAGGAAGTTCGAGGCCAGAGCAGCGCATAGTCCTGCACCCGCTCGAGCTCTCGCTCACCGCATCACGAAAGGTGCCTGCCGCGTACGGAAGGCAGGCGCACAACCTAGAAAGGCGAAGAGGGAGGGAGGGCAGCCGACTCGTGCAGCGTCGGCTTAGAAAGGAAAATGCTGCTGGTGGAATTTGCTTACCTGGCGTCGCAACTTTCGATGGGCATCCGCATGAGCAGCCCTGCGCTTCCGACGCTTCTTTCCCGCACGGCCGGATACCCTATCGAGAAGAGCCGTGCATTCCGTCACATTCTGAAACTGGGAATTCGTCATCGTAGCTGTCTCGATGCCGTCAACCATAAGTCCATCCCGCTTGCGAGAATCGCGATCCTGCTGATCGGCGCTCGCATGGGCAGTACGCCCATTGTATTCAATGCCGAAATGCGCCTTGGGCCAGTAAAAATCGAGCACAACCCAATCGGTACGAGCAACCCGGCGCGCCTCCTCCGACAAGGCAACGGGGGCGTTGATGAGCGCTTCGGCAATACCGAGACCCCCGTAAACCTCCGCCGTAAACGCAATGGCGGCAAGCTCGGTTTCCATCACGGATCCCGATTTTGCCCGCACCTGCTTTGCAACCGCTCTCGCGAGCTTTGCACCCTTTGCACCATTCAGACGCGCTGCGTAGGCCATCAGGCGGTTCGGCGTGGTAAGAGGACGACGCACCAGCGGAACACTCTTTTGCGTTGATCGCGGATAGCACCCACAGAGCTCATAGCCAAGGGCAAGCAACTCACCGAAAGAAAGGCAGGAGGCCATTTGAACGAACACAAGCTCTGGCGAACAGACGAATAACCCCTCAGCGATGCGCACGAAAGACCCTCTTGGATAATTCAGGAGGCTGCGATGACGCTCAGCAAGCATCGAACTTTTCGTACCCTCTTTACCATCATGCAGGATATGCCATGGTTTCGCGCCAAGTCCGTCAGTGCAGTCTTTGAGGCAAAAGCGCAGTTCGGGCATCTCAGGCAGCTCGTCAAAAAGACTATGGATGTCGCATTCCCTTATAGCGCAATCTCGCAGCACCGCTGAAGTCTGATAGATGTTCGAAGGGAACAGATTGGCGTCCGCCACTTTCCCTGTACTGTGAAACTCCTGCAACGTGAGAGGGCGCAGGATAGACCATGCGCGCCAGAAGCGTAAGGCCGTGATATGGCTGAGGTATACTTTCATTGAGCGAACTTTAGCGTAATGCGGTTAATACTATCATCGCTTTTGAGAAACCTTACGAATCTCCCATTCATGATTGTTGCCCTCATCCTTAAAAAGCGTGGTGCCAAGCAGGGCAAGTCGTCACGGCAGCCCCGACGAGCAAGGCCGCTATGGCAGCCCAGGTAAGCAAACTCGTTTTTGGCTTATTACGGATATCCTTTGTATACCGCGGCCCAATGACTTGCCACGTCAACCGTTGGGGCTCTTTTGTGCAAGATTTTGCGATAGGGAGAGCCTCGGCGCGCCATTTGTGCAGGATTTTGCGATAGGGAGAGCCTGCAGCGACTGAAAGGGCGTGCATGGCTCTCCTAATCGCAAAATCCTGCATACTTTTGAGCAATGGCCGACATGGGGCAACAATGTCGGTGGCCAACTGCTAGGAATGCAGGAAACCGCTCGCTTCCATTTCGTCGAGCCAGGCGGCCACCTCGTCGCGGGACTGGGTGGGAGTCCCGTTGAAATAATGACGCAACGCATCGGCGATGCCCTCAGCGGAAAGGCCCGTGAGGGCCAAAGCGAGAATGGAGCCGCCCATCTTATTCATGGCAAAGCACTTGCCGTCGGCATCGTACAGCGAGACGCCCTGGCCGCTTCTCGCCAGATAGGCCCCAGGAGCGAGGGATCGCGTTTTCATGTCGCCCGTCCTTTCGGCAGCAGATAAAGCAGGACCGAGGACAGAAAGCTCTTGCGCCGATCACTACCAAGAAATAACGACAGTGTAACGGTGACTCCTTGTAAATAACCCCAGGTTAACAGCGATGCCGCGTTCTGTTGCCAAAGCGAAATCAATGAGCTATTCGCTTATAGAAGAACATAATCGAGCGAGCCTTATGATTCCGACGAGCAAAATCATTTTCGAAATCTCCCAAGTAAATGCCAGTTCGACCCCGCTTTGGCAAGAAGGGGAGACGATTGAGGGGCGAAAATGCCAGTTCGACCTCGCTTTGGTAAGAAACGGGACTGACACTCTTACCATTACGGGGTCGAACTGGCATTTACTGCGTTGTTCTCGAAAACAGGGCCTGTCGGTCGCCTTCGCCTTACGCGCAGGCTTCCACCACGGCGGCGATGGCCTCGGCGTGCGCTTGTGCGGCGGCCGGATCAACTGCCTCCACCATCACGCGCACCACCGGCTCGGTGCCACTCGGGCGCAGAAGCACGCGGCCGTCCTCGCCGAGCGCCTCCTCAGCGGCGGCCACGGCAGCGGCCACCTCGGCGCTGCCCTCCACAGCATGCTTGTCGTTCACGCGCACGTTAATCAGGGTCTGCGGCATCTTCTCCATGACCTGAATCGCCTCGGCCACGGGCTTGCCTGAGCGAATGACCGCCGCCAAGAACTGGCAGGCCGTCATGAGGCCGTCGCCCGTGGAGTTGTGATCGAGCAGAATCATGTGGCCAGACTGCTCGCCGCCAATGGAGTAGCCGTGCTCGCGCATAGCCTCCAGAACGTAGCGGTCGCCTACCTTGGTCTGCACCACATTAATGCCCATCTCTTTCATGGCACGCACGAAACCGAAGTTGCACATCACCGTGGACACAACCGTGTCACCGGCCAGCACGCCGCGCTCGCGCATATCGAGCGCGCAGACCGCTTCCACCATATCGCCGTCGATCTCGGTGCCATCGGGCGCCATGAGCATGACGCGATCGGCATCGCCATCATGCGCAATACCCACATCGGCACCCGTCTCGGCCATAAGCGCGCGCAGCGGCTCGAGATGAGTGGAGCCGCACCGCACGTTGATGTCCATGCCATCGAAATCATCGTTGATGACGATCACCTCGGCGCCCAACCGCCGCAGAGCCTCCGGGGACGTGAGCGAGGAAGCACCGTGGCCCGTATCCAAAGCGATGCGCAGGCCCTTGAAGGAAATGCCCTGATCCTCGATGGAACGAGCCGCGTGGTCGATGTAAATGTCGCAAGCGTTTTCCAGCGGAATGACCACGCCCACCTCGGCACCAGCAGGCATCTTGATTTCGGAAGCCAGATAGCTCGTCGCATCGGCGGGAGCATCGGGCGCAGCGGCTTGAGCGGCGCTCCAGGCGGCCTCCTCGGCGGCAGCGACCTCGCCTTCCAAGCCACCGTTGACGATGAAGGCCTCAATCTCGTCTTCCACGGCGTCGGGCAGCTTGAAGCCCTGAGCATCGAAGAACTTGATGCCGTTGTACTCCGGCGGATTGTGAGAGGCGGAGATGACCGCGCCGCCCGCCGCGCGCATCTCGCGCACGAGCAGGGCCACGCCCGGCGTGGGGATGATACCGGCCTCGAGCACGGTACCGCCCGCGCTCATGATGCCCGCGGAAAGGGCCGCGCCCAGCATGTCGCCGGAGCGGCGCGTGTCGCGACCCACAACGATGGTCTTGCCAAGGTAGATGGCGGCGGCCTGACCGAGGCGATAGGCCATCTCGCAGGTCAGCTCCACATTTGCGATGCCGCGCACGCCATCAGTTCCAAACAGTCGGGCCATGAAATCCTTCTTTCCTTCAACTCGGGGGCTCCCCCGAAGTTCTCCATATTGTTTCGCTCGCTCAGGCTGCCGCGAGATTCCCGTCTCTTCCCCGCACAAGACCTGTAGCTGAACGCTACTTTCCGCGGCGCACGAACTCGTCGTGCAAGCGAACGGCGCCGTGCGGCCGCTCTCCTTCGGTCATGCGATTGTTCAGCTCGGCAGCGAACTCGTCGAGCGTGATGCCGTAGCGCTCCAGCACGACGAGAAGATGATACACCACATCGGCGGCCTCGTAGCGCAAATGATCGACCGCCTCGCCGTACTCCGGGGGCAGCTGGACGGAAAGAGGAGCGCCGGCACCCTCATCGGCAGCTTCGGCGTCGGAGACCGCATCGCCAGCCCCGGCACTAGCAGCTTCCAGCGCCACGGCGGCCGCGAGCGAGGAGGTCGCCCAACCTTCCACATCCTTGGCGGCCAGAGCCACTTCCCCGGACTCTTCCATGACTTTCTTCAGCACATCGTCGACGCTGCCCGTCAGAAGCCGGTAGGTGTAGCTCGCCTCGTCGGCGTCGCGACGCGCGGCGATAGTGGCGGCGAGCGCCTCCAGCGTCGCGCCAATCTGCGAGGCCGGGACCGCCTCGCCTTCGGGGATGAACGTCTTGTTGACCATTGAATGCAGCACTTTCTCTCGGCAGCCACCATGATATTTCCCTCCATGATACCCAACCACAAAAAGCAGGGACGGCCCGAAAGCCGCCCCTGATAAAAATCACAGGTTTCGAATAGATGGCGCGAGCCGTGGGCCCCTACCGCCTTATGCTTCTTCTGGCTCCAAATCGTCCAAAGCCGGCGCGGCGGGTGCCTTCGCCTTGCCGCCGGAGCGCGTCGAGGCGAAGGCGTCGACGAAGGGAACAGGCTTGCCGCTGACGGCGCGGAAGGAAATGGCGCTCGTGGGGCACGCGTCGATGCAGTCGCCGCAGCGGGCGCAGTCGTGCAGGGGCAGCTCGCCCAAATCGGGATGACGCAGGTTCACATCGAAGGTGCAGGCCGTGGCGCAGCGGCTGCAGGCCGTACCCTTGGCTGTTTCCAGGCAGCGCTCGTTGTCGATGACCGGCATGCCCGTGCGGCTGAAGCGGGAGAAAAGGCTCATGAACGCCGAGATGGGGCAGAACCGGCCGCACCATTTGTGCAAGAATACCAGCTCAATGACAAGCATGGCCGGCACGAACAGAAGCGACCAGTTCAAGTCGCCCGCGCCGAACAGGCGCACCAGCAAGGCCACCGCTGCGAAAGTGAGGCCCACGGGGCACACGAGGCAGAACACGGGGAACCCGAACACAGCCGTCGTCAGCAGCGCACCGCCGAGCACCGCATGGCGCGAGTCGAAAGGCGCGTTGCGCTTGGCGTGGCAGGCTCCGCAGGCGGCGCAGTCGTGAGTCGCCGACGCCTCTTTCAGCGCTGCGATCTCCTCGGCGGCGAGGGCCTGGTTCGCTTGAGAGAGGGCCTCCACCTCCTGCTCGCGCGTTTTCACGGGCTTGAAGAACTCCTTCACTCGGCGCCACAGGGTCACGGGGCAGATCCAGCCGCAGAACAGGCGGCCCAAAAGCAGCACGAGGGCGATGGCCACCACGATGCTCAGCACCGCACGCGGGATGAGGGTCTTGGCCGCCACCATGGATAGCAGCGCGCCCACCGGGCACAGAACCGCGATGTCGTTCGCCCCGAATCCGCACCAGGTTCCCGTGGCCACGCCGGCAATAAAGCAGACGGCCAGCGCCGCAAAAGCCACCGCGGCCACCGCAGTGCGCGCATTCTTGAACTTCATGACGACCCCCTACCCTTCCAGCGGCTTCACGACAATGGCACGCTCCGAGGCGTTCATGGTGGAGCCGGCCTGGGCCGACACGCACACGGCCTCGCAGGCGCCGCAACCGTTGCACTTCTCGGCATCCACCACGGGCAGCCGCGTGTCCAGGGCATCCGTCGCATCGGCGTTCTGGTAGTAGATGGCCGCATTCTCCTCGCCACGCACCTGGATGCACACGTCGTGGCAGAAAGCGCAGAAGCTGCTGCGGTAGGCGATGCACGTTTCGGTATTCAGTACCGCCACGCCAATGACCTCGGTTTCGGGTGCGTAATCGACCGGCAGCTGCAAAGCCCCGGAAGGGCACACAGCCGCGCAGAGGGGCACGCCTCCGTTGCGCTCGGCGCAGAAATCACAGTAGCGGAAATCGTCCAGCTGACCGGGGTAGCAGTCGGAGAACTCCATGCGCGGCGTGCGCATATTCAGCACGCCCGCATCAAGAGAGGCAGCCACGATCACCTTCTCGGGGCACGCCTCGATGCAGCGGTAGCAGTGCACGCAGCGGGACACCAGGTTCTCCTCGTCCTGTCCTCCCGGCGGTCGCACGAGCGGCTCGCTGCCCACATAGCGCAGCGCCCCCAGCCCGGCCATGGCCACGGTAGCGCCCACGCCAATACACAACGTCCGCCGCGTCAACGGATTTCCACCAGCCATGCTCATCCTCCTCTCTCGGACTTATCAACAGGAATGGGAGCGACCGATCAACCAGCCGCCCCCATTCCCGGCGCTTCTAGGAAAGCGCGCTCGTCTCCACCCAGATGGCGGGACGCACGCCAATGTTGCCGCCGAGCGTGCTCTTAAGCTCGCTTCCGTGGTCGTCGAAGCCGTCGTGCAGCTCGCCGGCCATGCGGTAGCCGTCGCCGTGCACGTAGCCGTCGTCGGTCACCACCGAGGCGTAGCCGGCGTAGTAGCCGTTGGAGCGCAGCCACCAGGCCGCCGCGCCGTCGGGCTGCTCGTCGTTGCTCGCCACGCCCACGTAGACGCCCTGCTTCACGGCATAGTCGGTGGGATGGGCCACGCGAGCCGCGTTGTTGGCGAAGTACTGCTTCGCCTCGGCCAGGCTCAGCAGGAAGACCTGGTCAGTCGTCTCTTCGGCCGCATGCACCGAAGGGTCCGCCGCCGTGGCCGCCGTATGGGACACGTTGTTCTTCGTATCGGCGAGCGTCGTGGCAGCGATGGCGCCCTTCTCATCGGCGCTGAAGGCCGCATTCAAAAACTCGCCGTTCAGCCACGTGCGAATCGAGCTCGTCGCCCATTCCACGTCCTTCTGGGGGCGCGGCGACTGCACCGACCACTGGTACGGCTCGGCCGTGTTGTCGTAGGGCACGGCATCCAGCACCGACTCGCTGATGAGCAGCGTCTTGCCGTTCTCCTCGGCAAGCGCAAGCCACGTGATGTCCTGACCCTGGTAGCTGCCGAAAGTGACCGTATCGAAGCTCTGCTCGTCGGCGGACTCGGCACCGGTATAGGCCAGTTGGGTGTTGTCGCCCTTGGAAGGGTCGCTCACCGGCGCGCTTTCCGTAGCGCATCCGGCGAGGCCAAGTGCGAGCGCTCCGGCGGCAAGCGCCAGGCCAGCCCGCTTGTATATTCCTCGCATGAGAACCTCCTTGTCTCATTTCTCGAAGGGCGGGGAGGCGCACGCGCACGCGGCCTCCCCGAAGCCCGCTAGTACAGCATGAACAGGGTCTCGCCCATGGTGTACATCATGATGCGCAAAGCCACGGCACACACCAAACCGGCGATGGCGACCACCGCGCCCCACACCTTCCACGCTCCCTGCTTCTTGCCCAAAAGCGCGCCGACGAGGGCGACCACCAGGGCGATGACCGCCACCACAAGGGCCGCCAGCGAGTCGCCCGTGAACAGCGACACATTGGCCGGGTTGGCCATAGCCACGTTCGGGTGCGTCGGATCGAAGTAGTACTGGAAGGACTGGAAGGTGGCGCTCGAGGCCTCCATGGCGAACATGTAGGCCGCCGAGAGCACGGCGTTTACCGCTGCGCCGATGACCGCGAGAAGCCCGATACCCTCGATTTCAATGCCACGCGCGGCGCCGATGAAGGCCACGGTGGCCGGGCCCATGACGCAGGCGCCGCCGAGCAGCGACAGCAGCTGCAGCACCGTGTCCCAAGCGGGCAGCGACGGCATCATGTAGCTGTGGCCCATGGCCACGATGAGCACGAGCACGAGCACGATACCCACCACGGCGAGCCACTGCGGCACCGTGTTGTCCTCGGAGCGGCGCAGCATCAGGAAGAACAGCACCATAGCCACCGCCAGAAGCACAATGGCGATGAGCTCCTGGGTGATACCCGAAGTGATATGCCCGAACCCATTGAACAGGTTGAACGGATGGGTCAGATGGAACACGACGGCGATGCCGCCCACCACGAGCACCGCGGCCGAGCAAATGAGCGCCGGCAGCTGCACCGCACCACCGCGCTTCTGCAGCGCGAGAATGCACTGGGTGCCGAAGATACCTGCGGCCCAGGCCAGAAAGCTCGTGAAGATAACGAGCGGGATTTGAATCTCCATGGGCTACTCGACCCCCTGCCACTTGATATTGCGCATGATGTAGAACATGCTCGGTCCGTTGCCCACGTCGGTGAGCTTGTACACCTGATCCTCGGTGAAGTCGTTCACGAAGTCGCCCAACCGCTCGCCGCGCGGGCCCTCGAAGGACTCGATACCCTGCTCGGCATCGCCGTACCAGCGGGCCATGCCGCAGCACTGGCTCACGCACTGGGGCAGCTCGCCCTGAGCCGTGCGCTGCTGGCACAGCGTGCACTTCTCCACGACGCCCTCCTCCTCGTTGAGGTAGCGCACGCCGTAGGGGCAGCTCATGACGCAGAACTGGCAGCCGATGCACTTCGACTTGTCAATCTGAATGGTGCCGTCGGGCAGCTTGTGCGACGCCTCGGTGGGACACACCGACACGCACTGGGGGTTCTCGCAGTGCTGGCACTGCACGTTCAAAAAGTAGGTTTCGACATCCGGGTACTGACCGGAGCCGCCCTCCTTGGGGGTGGGGCCCACGCGCAGGGTCTTGTTCCAGAAGTTGCCGATGGGCACGCCGTTGACCACTTTGCAGGACACGCTGCAAGCGAGGCATCCCACACACCGGTCGAGGTCGGTGCAAATAGCAAGCTGTGTCATTTCTCCCACTCCTTTCTCTTACGCGTCGAACTTGTCGGGGTGAATGCCCTCGGCGCCGATGGCCCACAGCTTCAGGCGCGGATCGGACGAGTCGTGGATGATCTCGGTGCCGTCGTTGCCGCAGGGCACGGGGTTGCCGAAGGGGCTGTTCTCGGGCGTGGCCTTGTACACCTTCACCGGATAGCCGCGCACCGTGGACGAGCCGTTGTACTTGTCCTGGGCCGTGCGGTCGACGATGCAGTTGATGCAGGACAGTTTGAAGCCCTTGTCGGCCTGGGCCAGCTCCGGGTACCACCACTGGTGCTCGCAGTTAATGGTGCCGGGCGCGATGCCGTAGTAGAGGTCCACGGTCTGGCGCACCTTGCCCCAGGGGCTCTCGATCCAGGCCCAATCGCCCTGCTCCAGACCGAGCTCGGCGGCCGTCTCAGGGTTGATCTCCATGCGGGGCACCGGCCACAGCTCGCGGCACCACGGCAGCTGGCGATGCTCGCTGTGGAAGTACACGGGGATGCGACGGCCGGTGATGCAGAGGATCGGGTACTCCTCGTAGGTTTCCGCGTCGCGCACCCGGGAGTGGATGCCCTCCACGTAGTAGGGCAGAGCCTCGGTGTGGAAGCCCGGCGTCACCTCGGGGCCGTCGGAGCCCTCAGGGAAGTGGGACTCGATGGTGGTGGCCCACAGCTCGTGCTTCATGGTCGGCGTGGGGAAGCCGGGAATGTTGATGTCCAGCTTCGTCGGCTGCTGATGCGGCGCCTTGCGGTAGGCCTGGCCGATCTCGTAGCGGCGGTAGGAGCCCCAGTCGTCCGGGAACACTTCCTTCATGTTCCAGGTGCCGTGCTCCTGGTAGGCGGCCACGAAGTCGTCCCAGGAGTCATAGGGAGCGCAGCCGCCGCCGTGCTCGGCATCGAGGGCGAGGCTCCTGCCAGCTACAACAGCCTGAACGATACGAACTACCTGGAGCAATTGGTGGAAGGCGATGCCGACATCTTGCTGGCCTATGCCGAACTGGACAAGCTCGATAATTTGGGACTTGCCTACATTCCGCTCATTCGTTCGCCCTTCGTTGCCATGGTCTCTATGGACAGCCCCCTGGCCTCTATGAAGTCGGTGACCATGGACGATCTGCGCAGCTACCGCTTCGTGAAATTCGCCGACGGCTATTCCTTGTCGGGCTGGACCAACATCGAACGCGTCTGCCAAGAGCACGGCTACACGCCCCGCACCCGGGCGGTACTCGGGCGCACCTACATGAACTACTGCGCTATTCCGCTGGGCGTGGAAGACGTCATGATCCTGCAGGCATCCATGCCCCAGCTGCGCTACCTGTCGGATTTCTCCCGCATGACGGTGCTCCCCGTAACCGACGACGATGCGGCCTTCCGGCTGTACGCCATCTACAAGAAGGACAACTACGAACGCGTGCGGCCGGCCCTGGACGCTTACACCCGCGCCCGCAAGATCATCCTCAACCATGGCAAAGGCGGCACCCTGGTCGACAGCGAGTAGCCGCGCGCAAGGGAAAGCTGCGCTCAATGGCCAAATTCCGAATGCCAGCTGCAAGTTCGAAGAGCTTGAAGCGACGTTTTGGTCAATTATCGGTCGTTAGCTGCAAACCGAAAAGGCGGCTTGCTTTGTACCAATATTCGTCGACGCACTGACCTGGGAATATTTTCCGAGCAGCCAGCCTGATTTCGTCGCTATAGCCTCCATGGTCAAAAACAGGTACCTAGCTGCCAGCTGGCAGCTACTTTTTGGCCATTTGGCGCCCCGCGGGAACAGCAAACACAAAAAAGGGGCGGCCCGAAGGTCGCCCCAATAGAAAACTCCCGAGTTCGTCCAAGGAAGTCAGTGATGCTTCGCAAGGACAGGCGAAACCAATTTACTCCTCGCCGTCTTCCATGGCCTGGTTGGAAGCCGCTTCGTCCTCGGCACTGGTGAAGCCGAAGCCGAGGGAGCTCAAGCCGCCCATGTTACCGAGCAGCGCGTCCAGCTCTTCAAGGTTGCGCTGGTAGGAGCGCGGAGGCAGCGCCTCGCCGAGCATCTCCTCGCCGTCGGTGTTGAACGTCGGGGGCTCGTCGCCGCCGATGAGGATGGTGTCGTCAGGCGAGAACACCATGTCCAAGAGCTGGCTCATGTCGTCGGAGGAAGCCGCCAGGTCGTCCTCGATGACGTGCATGAGGTCGCGGGCCGCCAAGCCCTCCTTCAGCTCCTCGATGGCCTTCACGCCGATGCCCTCGATGCGCAGCAGATCCTCCTCGGTATGACCCAGCAGGTCGGCCACGGTCTCGATGCCCGCCTCGGAGAACTTGTTCGCCCAGCGCTGGGACACGCCCAGATCGTCGTAGATGTACAGGCGCGCGTCCTCGTCGGACAGGTTGTGGCCGCGGTGCCCCGAAAGAGCGCTGTAGTAGCCACCGAACGAGCCCGAGGAGTTGAAGTAGCCGTCGCTGTCGAGCGACCAATCCTGAGGCTGGGGCAGCAGATCCTCGATCTCGCGCAGCGCATCCGGCGCGAAGTCGGGCAGCGCGTCCCCGGTGACCTTCTCCACCGGACGGCCCTTGTAGGTGAGACCCACATCGCGGTAGCGACGCAGACCCGTGCCGGCGGGAATGGGCTTGCCGATGATGACGTTCTCCTTCAGGCTGGCCAAGTGATCGGTCTTGCCCTCGATGGCGGCGTCGGTGAGCACCTTGGTGGTCTCCTGGAACGACGCGGCGGACAGCCACGAATCCGTTGCCAGCGACGCCTTGGTGATGCCGAGCAGCAGCGGCTGGCCCACCGGCGGCTCCTTGCCCTCGGCGATCAGCTCGTTGGCCACCTTCTCGAACTCGAAGCGGTTCACCTGACGGCCCGGCAGGAAGTCGGAGTCGCCGGCATCAAGCACGGCCACCTTGCGCAGCATCTGGCGCGCGATGACCTCGATGTGCTTGTCGTTGATATCCACGCCCTGGGACACGTACACGTCCTGAACCTGGCCCACGATGTAGCGCAGCGTCGTGTTCGGATCAGTGAGGCGCAAAAGGTCGTGGGGGTTCACGGAACCCTTGGTCAGCTGCTGGCCCACGCGCACCTCGCACCCGTCAAACACGCCCGGCAGAAGCTGGGCACGGGCGCTCACCACGTACTCGCGGTAGTTGCCCTCCTGGTCGTGGATGGTGATGGTCTTCGACATCTTGTCGCCGGTGACCTGCATGGTGCCGGAGATTTCCGCGAGCACCGCCTGGCCCTTGGGCTTGCGGGCCTCGAACAGCTCCTGAACACGGGGCAGACCATGGGTGATGTCCTCGCCGGCAACGCCGCCGGTGTGGAACGTACGCATCGTCAGCTGGGTGCCGGGCTCGCCGATGGACTGGGCGGCGATGATGCCCACCGCCGTGCCGATGTTCACCGGACGGGCAGTGGCCAGATCCCACCCGTAGCACTTCTGGCAGACGCCGTGCTCGGCATGGCAGGTCATGATCGTACGGATCGTGACCTCCTCGATGCCGGCGGCATCAATCTCGCGCAGCTGAGCCATGGAGTGCAAGTAGGTACCGGCCTCGGCGAGGATCTCGCCGGTCTCGGGCGCCACCACATCTTCCAGAAGGCAGCGGCCGATGAGGTTCTCGTCCACCTCGTTCTTCTCGTTGCGCACGCGGTAGGGCACGCCCTCGGTGGTGCCGCAGTCGATCTCGCGGATGATGACGTCCTGGGCCACGTCCACCAGACGACGGGTCAGGTAACCCGAGTCGGCGGTACGAAGCGCCGTGTCGGCCAGGCCCTTGCGGGCGCCATGGGTGGAAATGAAGTATTCCAGAACGGACAGACCCTCGCGGAAGTTCGCCTTAATCGGACGGTCGATGATCTCGCCCTTCGGGTCGGACATAAGGCCGCGCATACCGGCGAGCTGGCGAATCTGCTTGATGTTGCCTCGGGCGCCGGAGAAGGCCATCATGTAGATGGGGTTGAACTTGTCGAAGTTCTCCGCCATGGCCTCGCCGACTTCCTCGTTGGCATCGTTCCAGATGTCGACGACCTGCTTGTGGCGCTCCTCGTTGGACATGAGGCCCATCTCGTAGTCCTCGTCGATGGCGGCGACGCGCTCATCGGCCTGGGCGAGAATGGCCGGCTTGGAGGGCGGGATGGTGGCGTCGTACACCGACACGGTAACACCGGCGCGGGTGGCGTAGTGGAAACCGGCGTCCTTCAGACCGTCGAGAATCGGCGGCACCTCGGACAGATCGTAGGTGTTGGTGACGTCCTCGACCAGGCGGCTGATCTCCTTCTTGTTCATCTCATAGTTCAGGAAGGGATAGTCCGGCGGCAGCACATCGTTGAAGATGATGCGGCCGACCGAGGTCTCGATGCGCTCGCCTTCCTTGTGGTCCTCGAACACGCCGAAGGCGGTGGCCACCTTCGTGTTGTAGGGCAGACGCACCTGGATCTTGGCCTGCAGGTCCAGATCGGCGCGGGCGTCGTAGGCGTTCAGGGCGTCATCGAAATCGATGAACATGCGACCCTCGCCGGGGAAGCCGTCGCGCATGGCCGTCAGGTAGTACAGGCCGATGATCATGTCCTGGGTCGGCACGGTCAGCGGATGGCCGTGGGCCGGGGACTTGATGTTGTTAGAGGACAGCATCAGCACGCGGGCCTCGGCCTGAGCCTCGGCGCCCAGCGGCACGTGCACAGCCATCTGGTCGCCGTCGAAGTCGGCGTTGAAGGCGGTGCAGACGAGCGGATGCAGCTTGATGGCCTTGCCCTCGACGAGCACCGGCTCGAAGGCCTGGATGCCCAGACGGTGCAGGGTTGGTGCGCGGTTCAGCAGCACCGGATGGTCGACGATGACCTCTTCCAGCACGTCCCACACGTAGCTGGCACCACGATCGACGGCACGCTTGGCGGCCTTGATGTTGGCGGCATACTCAAGCTCGACCAGGCGCTTCATGACGAAGGGCTTGAACAGCTCCAGCGCCATCTGCTGAGGCAGACCGCACTGGTGCAGCTTCAGCGACGGGCCGACGACGATAACGGAACGGCCGGAGTAGTCGACGCGCTTGCCGAGCAGGTTCTGGCGGAAGCGGCCCTGCTTGCCCTTGAGCATATCGGAGATGGACTTCAGCGGACGGTTGCCGGGGCCGGTCACGGGGCGACCGCGACGGCCGTTGTCGAACAGCGAGTCCACGGCCTCCTGCAGCATGCGCTTCTCGTTGTTGATGATGATCTCGGGAGCACCGAGGTCGAGCAGGCGCTTCAGGCGGTTGTTGCGGTTGATGACGCGGCGGTACAGATCGTTCAGATCCGACGTGGCGAAGCGGCCGCCGTCGAGCTGCACCATGGGGCGCAGATCGGGCGGAATGACCGGGATGACGTCCAGGATCATGTCGGAAGGCTTGTTGTCCGACTTGAGGAACGCATCCACCACCTTCAGGCGCTTCACGGCCTTG
The DNA here is from genome assembly GCF_977072305.1 of Adlercreutzia sp. CNCM I-6207. Lineage (NCBI taxonomy): Bacteria > Bacillati > Actinomycetota > Coriobacteriia > Eggerthellales > Eggerthellaceae > Adlercreutzia > Adlercreutzia sp. CNCM I-6207. Next base: position 66,037 of record NZ_CDRVLZ010000015.1, on the reverse strand, counting down.
GCGCGCTTCTGGCCCTTGCCCGTGGCGATGACCTCGCGCAGCTCTTCAGAGGTCGCCTCCAGATCCATGGCGTCCAGAAGGTCGCGCACCGACTCGGCGCCCATGCCGCCGGTGAAGTAGTCGCGGTAGTTCGCGCGCATCTCGCGGTAGAGGGCCTCGTCGCCGATGAGCTGCTTCGGCTCGATCTTCAGGAAGGCGTCGAACGCGTCCTGGCGCAGGGCCTTGCGCTCGTTGAACTCCTCGTAGATGTCGGCGATCTCCTCTTCCACCTCTTCGGGGGTGAGGCGCTCGTCGTCATCGAGATCGTCGACGAAGTCGTCCTCCTCCGGCACGTAGTCGGTGGACAGCTTGCGGGTGGCCTCGATAAGGCGGTCGCGCTCGGCGTCCAGCTCTTCCATATCGGCGGCAAGCTCGTCGCGCAAGTCGTCGATGTCCTCCTCGCGGGCCTCTTTATCCACCGAGGTGATGATGGAGCTGGCGAAGTACAGAACCTTCTCAAGCTCCTTCGGCGGAATGTCCAGAAGGTAGCCCAGACGCGACGGGGAGCCCTTGAAGTACCAGATGTGGCTCACGGGCGCGGCCAGCTCGATGTGGCCCATGCGCTCGCGGCGCACCTTGGAGCGGGTGACCTCCACGCCGCAGCGCTCGCAGACGATGCCCTTGAAGCGAACGCGCTTGTACTTGCCGCAGGCGCACTCCCAGTCCTTGGTGGGACCGAAGATCTTCTCGCAGTACAGGCCGTCCTTCTCGGGCTTCAAGGTACGGTAGTTGATGGTCTCGGGCTTCTTCACCTCGCCGCGAGACCAGCTGCGCACGTCCTCGGCGGAAGCGAGCGAAATGCGCAGGGCGTCGAAGTTGTTGACGTCGAATTCCGTCATGGGGTTAGGCCTCCTCTCCGCCACCGATGAGGTCGGTGTTCAGGTCGGACTCAAGACCGCTCATCAGGTCGCCCAGCTCGGCAGCCAGGGCATCGATGGCGTTGGCCTCTTCGTCTTCGGTCTTCTTGGCATCAGCGGCGAGCGCGGCGTAAAGCGCCTGGTCGGCACTGTAGTCCTCGATCTCGTCCTCGCTGATGGGTTGCATATCGTGGCCCTCGAGCTCGACGTTCAAGCACAGGGACTTCATTTCCTTCACGAGCACCTTGAAGGACTCGGGCACCTCCGGCGCCGGGATGTTCTCGCCCTTCACGATGGCCTCGTAGCTCTTCACGCGGCCCGACGTGTCGTCGGACTTCACCGTGAGGATCTCCTGCAGCACGTTGGAGGCGCCGTAGGCGTACAGCGCCCACACCTCCATCTCGCCGAAGCGCTGACCGCCGAACTGGGCCTTGCCGCCGAGGGGCTGCTGGGTGATGAGGCTGTAGGGGCCGGTCGAGCGGGCGTGAATCTTGTCGTCCACCATGTGGCCGAGCTTCAGGATGTAGGTCTGGCCGACGGTGATGGGCTCGCGGAACTTCTCACCGGTGCGGCCGTCGTACAGCCACGTCTTGCCGGTGCGCGTCAGCTGGGGCACCAGCTCGTCGCGGGCCATGTCGCCGTACTTCGCATGGTTCATGTTGATGAGGTTACGGTTCGCCTTCTCGATGGCGTCCGAGATCTCTTCCTCGGTGGCGCCGTCGAACACGGGCGTGGCCACGTACATCGGGCCCTCCACGACCTCGTCGGTTTCCTCGGCGTCCGACCAGCCCCACTTGGCGGCCCAGCCGAGGTGGTTCTCGAGCAGCTGGCCGACGTTCATACGGGACGGAACGCCCAGGGGGTTCAGGATGACGTCGATCGGGGTGCCGTCGGCGAGGTAGGGCATGTCCTCGACCGGCAGCACGCGGGAGATAACGCCCTTGTTGCCGTGACGGCCGGACAGCTTGTCGCCCTGCTGCACCTTGCGCTTCTGAGCGACGTAGATGCGCACGAGCTCGTTCACGCCGGGGGCCAGATCATCGCCAGCCTCGCGGGAGGAGCGGTAGATGCCGATGACGCGGCCGCCGGAGCCGTGGGGCACCTTGAGGCTCGTATCGCGCACCTCGCGGGCCTTCTCGCCGAAGATGGCGCGAAGCAAGCGCTCCTCGGCGGTGAGCTCGGTCTCGCCCTTCGGGGTGACCTTGCCCACCAGCACGTCTCCCGGGAACACCTCGGCGCCCACGCGGATGATGCCGTCGGCGTCCAAATCGGAAATCATGTCCTCGGAGATGTTGGGGATCTCGCGGGTGATCTCCTCGGGGCCCAGCTTCGTGTCGCGGGCGTCCACCTCGTACTCGGAGATGTGGATGGAGGTCAGCAGGTCCTCGGCCACGACGCGCTCGGACACGATGATAGCGTCCTCGTAGTTGTAGCCTTCCCACGGCATGTAGGCGATCATAAGGTTCTGGCCGAGCGCCAGCTCGCCGCCATCGCAGGACGGGCCGTCGGCCAGCACGTCGCCGGCCTGCACCTCGTCGCCCTTGCGGACGATGGGACGGTGGTTGATACAACCGGACTGGTTGGAGCGCTGGAACTTCGGAATGAGGTACTCGTCGTACTCGCCGTCGTCGTTCAGGATGATGATGGTCTGGCCGTCAACGTAATCGACCACGCCGGGGCGCTGGGCCACGAGGATCTCGCCGGAGTCCACCGCGATGCGGTGCTCGATGCCAGTACCCACGAGCGGGGCGCTCGGACGCAGCAGCGGCACAGCCTGGCGCTGCATGTTCGAGCCCATGAGGGCGCGGTTGGCGTCGTCGTGCTCGAGGAACGGAATGAGCGAGGTAGCCACGGAGGTCATCTGGCGCGGCGACACGTCCATGTAGTTGACCATCTCCGGCGGCACGTCCATGGCCTCGCCGAACACGCCGTTGGTGTCGGTGGTACGGGCGAGCACGCGGGCGGACTTGTGGAAGACGCCGTCCTCGTCGGTGTAGCCGAACTCGCGGGTTTCCAGATCGAACAAGTCGTTGGCCTGGGCGATGGTGAAGTTCTCTTCCTCATCGGCGGTCAGGTAGTCGATCTCGTCGGTCACCTTGCCGTCGATCACGCGGCGGTAGGGCGTCTCGATGAAGCCGTAAGGATTGATGCGGCCATAGGTGGCCAGAGAGCCGATAAGGCCGATGTTCGGGCCTTCAGGCGTCTCGATGGGGCACATGCGGCCGTAGTGGGAGGTGTGGACGTCGCGCACCTCGAAGCCGGCGCGCTCGCGGGACAGACCGCCCGGGCCCAGAGCCGACAGACGGCGCTTGTGCGTAATGCCGGCGGCGGGGTTGGACTGATCCATGAACTGCGAGAGCTGGGAGCTTCCGAAGAACTCCTTGATGGCGGCCACGATGGGGCGGATGTTCACGAGCGACTGCGGCGTGATCTCGTCGGGCTCCTGCATGGACATGCGCTCGCGCACCACGCGCTCCATACGCGACAATCCGATGCGGAACTGGTTCTGGATCAGCTCGCCCACGGAACGGATGCGGCGGTTGCCGAAGTGGTCGATGTCGTCGGTGACGAAGCCCTCGTCGCCGTTGTGCAGACCGATGATGTAGCGCATCGTGCGGATGATGTCCTCATTGGTCAGCGTGGAGGAATCGTTCTCCTCGGGGGTGAAGCCGAGCTTCTTGTCCATCTTGTAGCGACCGACCTTGGCCAGGTCATAGCGCTGCGGGTTGAAGAACAGGCCGTCGAGCAGCGTGCGGGCGGAATCGATCGTCGGCGGCTCGCCGGGACGGAAGCGCTTGTACAGCTCGATGAGCGACTCTTCCTTGGTGGTGGCGGGGTCGCGGTCGAGCGTGCGCAGCACCATCTCGGAGGAGCCCAGAAGCTCGATGATCTCCTCGCGGGTCTCGGCCAGGCCGAGGGCGCGCACGAGCAGGGTGGCCGGCTGCTTGCGCTTGCGGTCGATGCGCACGGAGAGCAGGTCGCGCTTGTCGGTTTCGAACTCGAGCCACGCACCGCGGGAAGGGATGACCTTCGCGTTGTAGATGGTCTTGTCGGAGGTCTTGTCGCGCTCGGAGGCGAAGTACACGCCCGGGGAGCGCACGAGCTGGGAGACGACCACGCGCTCGGTGCCGTTGATGATGAAGGTGCCGCGCGGCGTCATGAGCGGGAAGTCGCCCATGAACACCTCCTGCTCCTTGATCTCGCCGGTCTCACGGTTGATGAAGCGGATCTCCACAAAGAGCGGCGCCTGGTAGGTGACGTCCTTCTCCTTGCATTCGTCCACCGTGTACTTGGGCTCGCCGAACTCGTGCTTACCGAATTCGACGCACATGTCGCCGGTGTTGTTCTCAATCGGGCACACATCGGCGAACGCCTGGGCCAAGCCCTCGTTCTTGAACCAGTCGAAGCTTTCCGTCTGGATAGCGATCAGGTTCGGGACGTCCATGACGTCGGGAATCTTCGCGAAGCTTCGGCGATCCCTGTAAAGGCTGGTGGGAGCGGATTTCTTATCCATTGCCACGAGGCTGTTCCTCCTTCACGTCCATCGCAAATCTGCAAAAAAGTTGCAATTCGCTAAAATACTACGGCGTGAAGACCAAGTCAAGAAAAATTTTTACAAGCCATGGAAATTTTCTGGAAAATAGGGCTGGAACAGGACTTTGTTGCAGAAAGAAAAGCCGGGAAGCGAACCTCCCGGCTTGATACATTACAGATGCTGAACGAGAAGTGCAGGCAGCTTGCTAGTTCCCCGCCGCCCGGGCGGCCTCGTAGGCTTCCACGAGCTTCTTCGTCACGTCGGCTGGCGCTTGCTCGTAGCCTTCCAGCGTGAGCGTGTAGGAGCCAGAGCCGCGGGTCATGGAGCGCAGATCCTTCGTGTAGTTGATGACCTCGGCGTAGGGCGCGCGCATCTTGATGATGGTCTCGCCGGCCGCAAAACCCGCGTCGGTGCCCACGATGCGGCCGCGGCGCGTGGAGATGTCGCCCATGATGGTGCCGGCGTACTCCTCGCCCACGGTCACTTCCATGGTGGCCCAGGGCTCCAAGATGATGGGGCCGGCGTTCTCGCAGCAGGCGCGGAAGCCGATGCGGGCCGCGGTCTTGAAGGCCATCTCGTTGGAGTCGACGGAATGATACGAGCCGTCGAACACCGTGCACTTGATGTCCACCATGGGGTACCCCGCGAGGAAACCCTCTTCCATGGCCTCGCGCACGCCCTTGTCCACAGCCGGAATAAGGCCATTGGGAATGGCGCCGCCCTTGATCTCGTCCACGAACTCGTAGCCCTCGCCGGGGATGGGGGCCAACCTCAGCCAGCAGTCGCCGAACTGGCCGGCGCCGCCGGTCTGCTTCTTGTGACGGCCCTGGGCCTCGGCCTGCTTGGTGATGGTCTCGCGGTAGGGAATGCGCACGGGCACGAGCTTCGCCTCCACGCCGGACTGCTCCTTCAGGCGGGAGAGCAGCATATCCACCTGGGCCTCGCCCATGGCGTGGATGATGGTCTGGTGCGTGTCCTCGTCACGGGTGATGCGCAGCGTGGGATCGGCCTCGGCGGCACGGGCGAGGAAGGTGCCGAGCTTGTCCTCTTCCTTCTTCGACACGGCCTCGATGGCCACGGGGTACAAAGGCTCGGGCAAAGGCAGAGGCTCGATGGCGATGGTGCCCTCGCAGGAGAGCGTGTCGCCCGCGCGCACATCGGAGAGCTTCGGCACGACCACGATGTCGCCGGCCTTGGCGCTCTTCACGTCCACGGCCTCTTTGCCCATCATGACCTGGATCTTGCCGAGACGCTCCTTCTTGCCGGTGCGCCCGCAGACGAGCTCGAGCCCCGGCTCCAGGTAACCGGAGATGACCTTCAGGAACGTGAGGCGCCCGACGAACGGGTCGGACACCGTCTTGAAGGCGAAGGCGCAGGGGGGCTTCGTCTCGTCGATGCGCACCGTCACGTCGTCGGCCATGCGGAAACGGCCATGGCTCTTCGGGTGCGGGAAATAGGTGCAGATGTCTTCCATAAGACCCTGAACACCCTGCATGATGATGGTGGAACCCACGAACACCGGGATGATGAGCTCCTGGGCGATAGCCTTGTCCAGCAGGCCTTCCAGCTCCTCTTGGGTGAGCTGCTCTTCGCCTTCGAGGTACTTCATCATAAGCTCGTCGTCGGCCTCGGCCACCAGATCGCACAGCTTGTCGCGGGCGATGCGCGCTTCTTCCTGGTACTTCGCCGGCAGCGTGTCCACCGCTTCCACGCGCTCGCCGCCGTCCTCGAAATAGCGGGCCTCCATGCGGATGATGTCGATGACGCCCTGGAACTCCTCGGCCTGGCCGATGGGGATGGTCACCGCGCCCAAGCGGCCGCCGAAGCGGGCGTGCAGCAGCGCCATGGCGGCGTCGAAGTTGGCGTTCTCGCGATCGATGTGGTTGATGTACACCGCGCGCGACAGACGCATGTCCTCGGCCTCGCGCCACAGCTTCGTCGTCATGACCTGGGGACCATCGACGGCGTCCACCACGAACAGGGCCATTTCGGCCGCCTGCATGGTGGCCAGCGTGTCGCCGATGAAGTCGGGGTGGCCGGAGGTGTCCAGCACGTTGATCTTGTAGTCCTTGTAGGGGATGGGGGCGATGGAGGTGGAAATGGTGAACTTGCGCTTGATTTCCTCGGGATCGTAGTCGAGGTACGACTTGCCGTCGTGCGTCGTACCCATGCGCGGCGTCTTGCCGGAAACGAAGAGCATGGCCTCGGCCAGCGAGGTCTTGCCGGCGCCATCCTGTCCCACAAGGACGATGTTTCTGACGTGTTCGGGAGCCGGAGCTGCCATGAGCGACCACCTGCCTTCCTAGTAGAGGGCGCCCGCACCCCTTGCGCGGGTCTAACCCGGGCGCGCTGCCCATCGGCCGCGCGCCTTCTCGCCAAACGCTACGCTGAATTCCCGTTGCCGCAAATGCCCACGACGGGGCTGCGCCAACTGATAGGTCCGCGACCCGCGAGCTCTTGGCTGGCAGGTCTGCGGCCTGCGAGCTCCTGGCACATCGCCAGCGAGCGGTCTTTCAGCGCCGACGAACGGCGTCTTTTCCGTGGCATCCATATTAGCAGAGGGCACCGCGTCCGCGGGGTACAGCGAGAAATTCGCGAGACGAAGTTCGTGCGCTTTTCTCAGGGGGAGCTTCTCAGGGTTTGATTCGCGAGTTGATCCGCGAGCCGATCCGCAAGCTGGTCCGCGAGCTGGCCCGAACGCCCCACCGCCGCCCCATGCGACTCCGCTACGGTTGGCGCGAGGAGCCAACCGGGACATTCTCGCGTCATTAATGCGGTTCGGAAAGAGTAATCTGCTCGAACGCGCGGAGCGCGGAGGGATCGTGCCAGCAACCCCTCACCACCATACGGCTTCATCATCGATTGGAAAAGGACGGCCAATGTCGAAACTGATACTATGGGGCTTAAGCGCCCTCGACTTCTATCAACACGGCGATTTCGCCTCTCTCCCCACCCTGTGGCTCGATATCGCCCACCAGGAGGACATCGCCCCCAACGCTGCCGCCGTTCAGTACCTAGAGGATAGGCTCCCTTGGCTGAGCAAGCCTTTTCATGTCATCGTTCCCTCGCGTCAACAAAAGCGCAATCTCAAAGACGCGCGCTGCCATGTTGCAGAGGAGTCCCTTTGGCAAAATTGCTATTTGCGTATCGAGCAAGGGCTTTTTGCTCCTTCCCCCGAGATCGCTTTTCTCCAAAGCAACTGGAGTCGCGATCTTGCCGAAGTGATCTTCAAAGGAAGCGCCCTTTGCGGCACCTACGGTCTAACACCCCCTTTCGACACCGTCTTTAATCGTCCCGCGCTTACTTCATCCGAGCGCATTCGAGAAGCTCTTTTAGCCCATCGGGACATACGAGGCTGCGCCATGACGAGACGCGCCGCTCCTTGGATTCTCAATAACGCTGCCTCGCCGAGAGAAGCAGCCCTCGCTCTTCTCATGACGCTCCCCAACCATCTCGGCGGCTACCACTTTGCCCGACCGACACTGAACTACTCCATCGAGCTCACCAGCCTCGCTCGCCCGCTCTCCCGAAAAGAGTACTATGTCGCGGACGTTTGCTGGCCCGCCCAAAGGCTCGTTCTCGAGTACGACAGCGACGAGCGGCACCTTACGTCCGAACAGCTGCAGGAAGACGCCGTTAAACGCATGGCGCTGCAGGCCATGAACTACCGGATTATCACCGTGGGACGACTACAGCTCAATTCGGTTAGCGAAACAAGGAAAATCGCACTCTCGGTTGCCCGCATACTTGGCAAACCGATCCGATTTCGCATAGGCGACTTCGATGCAAAGCACAAACACCTGCGAGCAGCCATGGGGCTCCCCTGCTGGCAATAATGAGCACCGCCAGCCGTAGCCCGAGAACGATTTTTGTCAGACGTCCCTCCTCGTTCTGACATTTTTGCCGGTCTGGCTGCGGGTTGCCGGGGAGAGGTTTGAAGGAACAAAGCTGTGAACTGGTACTTTTCTTGCTGCGACTTTGTTTTTCATGGTTAACACCGCAGCCCGAGGGGCCAAAATGTCGCACCTTTCAGAACCATGCGACAAAAAGGCGCCCCGGGCTGCGGATCGAAGGCCGATGCGCCGTTCGCTCCAAACCTAGATGGCAAAATGAGGCCTCAGGCTGTGGCGCGAAAGGCAGTCGGAGACGGAGCGCCGCGTCCCCCGATGACGCAGCGCGGACGGAGCAGCTGGGCCACCCCAAGTTAGAGCTCGCTGATGATGCGGGCGGTGCGGGCGGCGCACTCGGCCTTGGCGCGCTCGATGTCGATGGTGGGCCATTCGGCGTTCGTGACGGCATGCTGAATACAGCCACGAGCGGTGCCAGCGGAGGTGGCACCGGGGACGCCAGCGGAGGCGGCACCAGAGGCATCGGCGGAGGCAGCACCGGAGGCGCCGGCGGAAACAGCCACGGCGGAGGTGGCGCGATAGATCACCTCGCCATCGCACATTGTGAGCACCACATCGGCCCCGTCGCCCGCATAGACCAGGTTGTAAACCGGATCGGGCGCCGGGCACCACGACGGGCCCGTAATGTCCAGCACGCACAGGTCAGCACGGGCGCCTTCCGCCACCACACCGCAATCCTCGCGGCCCTGAGAAAGCGCGCCGGTGCGCGTCGCCGCCGCCAGCGCCTGCTGGGGCGTGACCGCCGTCGGATCAAGCGTCGCGCCCTTGTAGATAAGCGCCTGCAAGTACATGTCGTGGAACAGGTTGTGGTTGTTGTTCGACGCCATGCCATCGGAGCCCAGGCACACGGGAATGCCGCGGCGCAGCATCTCGGGAATGGGCGCGAAACCGCTGCCGAGCTTCATGTTGGAAGCCGGGTTGTTGGCGACGAACACGCCATGAGCTTGCAGAATATCCAGATCGGCCTCATCGACCCACACGCAATGGGCCGCCGTCACGGGCACGTCGAACAGCCCCAGGCTGTCGAAGTAGGCCACCGGCGACATTCCGCCATGGCGCTCGCGGCACTCGCGCACTTCCTTCTCGGTCTCAGACAGGTGGATATGCAGGCGTAAGTCGGTGCCGCGCACGATGTCCAGGATGTCGCGGCAGACCGTCTCGGTGGACAGATACTCGGAATGGATGTTGTAATCGATGCGGATGCGCCCGTCGGCCGCCCCGTGCCAGTCGCGCACGAGGGCCTCCATCTGAGCGCAGATGGGGTACTCCGCGTAGGGCTTCTCCTCGAAGGCCACCAGTCCCTCGCACATGTTGGCCTTCATGCCGGCCTCGAGCACCGCACGGGCACGCTCCTCGGTCGCGTAGTACATGTCCGAAAAGCTGACCACGCCGAAGCGCGCCATCTCGGCACAGGCGAGCACCGTGCCCCAATAGCAATCCTCGGCGGTCATTTTGGCCTCGAAGGGGAAGCACTTCTCCTCGAGCCAACGCTGCAGCGGCAAGTTCTCGGCGTAACCGCGCAGAAGCGTCATGGGGGCATGGGCATGGGCGTTGTAGAGCGCGGGCACGAGCAGACGTCCCGTGCCATCGTAAGTCTCGCCGAAGGTGGCAGCTTCATCGGGTGCGGGAGGCACCGAGCCAATATAGGCGATACGGCCGTCGCGCACTCCTACCCATTGGTGGTGCTTGATAGCAAAGTCGGCGTCGAGAAGATCGATATCGCAGAAGAGCATGGAAGGCCTTTCGAAGAGAGTGGAACGTGGCTCTAGGGAAGAAGCATAACGCATTTCGCGGACGAGAACGGTTTTCGCGGCGGCTCCTCCACAAATGGACACGGCGCCTTTGGCTGCTTTCGAATGCCGCCGGCAGAGAGCGAACCCTTCGTCGGCAAAGCTCGCTGCTGGCTGCGCGGCCGAGAGTGCGTCCTCGGGGGAATTCCCTCTTGAGGCATCATGCGCTGCCACGAAAAAGGACCCGTGCCTGAGCGCGGGTCCTTGGGAAACGCCTGGGTTGTCGAGAGCAGCTTACTGCTGGGTACCCTCGGCGCCCTCGGCGGCCTGATCGGCAGCGGCCTGGTCGGCAGCAGCGTCAGCACCGGCCTGGTCGGCAGCCGTCTGGTCAGCAGCGGCCTCATCGGCGGCCTGATCGGCAGCAGCAGCGTCGCCGGCCTCATCGGCGGCAGCGGCATCAGCGCCAGCCTCGCCAGCAGCGGCCTCGTCGGCGGCCGCATCGGCAGCGGCGGCGTCGGCAGCGGCCTGATCCTCGGCGGACATGGTCTCGTCGGAAGGCTGCTCAGTGCCCTCGGTGGCGGCAGCGTCGCCCTCGGCGTTCTGGGCAGCAGCCTCCTCGTAGGGAGCAAGGTCGATGTCGTAGGGCAGGCCCTCGGGCATCGGGTTAACGGTGATCTCGGCGTTGTTGCGATACTCCTCGAACCAGGTGGAGAAGTTCTGGGAGGCGTTGCTCTGCTCCATGTAGGTCAGATACTCCTGGAACTCGGTCGGCAGCTGGTCAACCGACGTGATACCGCCCTCGGGAACCTCGTAGACATCGGTCACCTTGATGATGTGGTAACCGTACTCGCTCTTCACGGGAGCAGCAACGATCTGATCCTTCTCAAGGCCGGCCAGAGCGTCCTGGTACTCGGTGACGAAGGTGCTCAGCGCGTCCCAGCCCACATCGCCGCCGTTAGCAGCGGAGCCGGTGTCGGTGGAATACTGGGAGGCGGCATCCTCGAAGGAGATCTCGCCGGCGTTGATCTGATCGAGCAGCTCCTGGGCGCGGGCGGCCAGAGCGGCGTCGTCCTCGCCTTCCTCGGCGGTCAGCAGGATGTGGCTCGAGCGCTTAGCGCCGTTGAACTGCTCGCTCATGGCCTGGGCCTGGGCGAGCGTAGCGTCGTCGCCCTCAGCCTCGGTATCCTGGGCAGCCACGGCCTCGGCGAGCTTCGTCTGAAGCAGATTCGGGCGAATGACGTCCTCGATGTAGGACTCCTCGGTCATGCTGGACGCCTCGAGAGCCTCCTGGAAGGCCTCATCGGACTCGAACATCGCCTTGGTCTCATCCAGGGCAGCGTCGATGTCGGCCTGCTCGACCGTCACGTTGTACTCTTTGGCAGCCTGGTCGTAGAGATCCTGGTTGACGTAGTAGTCAATGACCTCTTCGCGCACGGACTCGGGGGTGTAGCCGTTGGCGACCATCCACTCGCCCCACGCCTCATCGGACTCCAGCGAGCTGGAGGTGCGGAAGTTGGCGATGTAGTCGGTGACCGTCTGCTCCATAATTTCCTGGCCGTTGACCGTGGCAGCCACTGCGCCGCCGCCGGCGCCATTACCGCCGCAGCCCACGAGACCGGCGCCGAGAGCGACGCAGAGCGAAACCGCTCCCACGCTCTTCAGAGCAGAGCTCTTGAACGAGGCAAATTTCATGTGTCCTCAACCTTTCATGACATTGCGTCAGCCCTATTGCCGGCGCAGGCTCATCGAGCGCGCTCCCACTCCCTCCGCGGGACTCCCGCCCTTCCTTCATGAGCGCTAACTGAATGTTGCAACCCTAGCGTAACGTTCTTTAACGTTTCGTAAGGTCAGGGAGCTATTATTTCAATGCGCGCGCACCGTATAAAGCGAATTACTTAGTCCACACACGGTGTCAACAATAATCGCACATACCTGTAAAGTTCCTGAAAGGATTCCTTAAAACCTGAGGTGAAGGGTCATTTTCCAGGTGCCTGCCGGAACCGCAGTATCAACAAAAAAACGACCGCCCGAAGGCGGTCGTAGAACATGTGGTGGAGCCTAGTATAACTAAGGCGAACACGGTTATAAGCCTTGAAACCTGTTATTTGCAGATTAACCGCAATTGGTTTGCGGTCATAGGCAACCTGCAAAATACCAGATAGACGGCTTGCGTATTTGCCCTGTAACGCACGAAAACGGGGCACCCCTTATCAGGGTGCCCCGTTTGAACGTCAGATTTTGAGCCGTTGACCCGGATAGATGATATTCGGGTTCGTGATGCCGTTTTTGGCGGCAATCTTCTGATAGGTCGTGCCGAACTTAGCCGCAATGCCTGAAAGCGTGTCACCAGATTTGACGGTGTACGTCTGGCCGCTTTCAACGTTGCCGTTGATAATCGCCATGACTTCATCATAGCGGTGCGCCAAGATCGCTTTTCGCTCTGAACCGTTGCGATAATCGCCCGCCCACGTCTCTTTCGCCAAGGTTTCAGCCGAAGCGCTGCAAATGTGGTTGACGATCTTTTGCACCTCGTCATAGCGTGAGCCAAGCGCCTTGCGCCGGTCATCGTCCTTGCCGTATTCGTCGCGGAACACCCCGGCCACAAGGTCTAGCGCGTCCATGTTCTCAACGCCGGTTGCTGGCGCGGTCGGCGTTGGCGCTGGCTGCGCCGCGCCGCCGACGGCTGCGAACTGCTGCCATTTCGCAGCGTCCATATAGGCTTTGTTTAAGTCAAGGTTGCCGCCCCATCCGTCCAAGCGCCCGCAACTAGAGTATTGGCGAATGTCACATGAATATGCGCCCTCGTTCCATGGGTTGCTTTGAAGCCCGGTCGTGTTGTTGTTGGCGTATTGCGCAACCCACGTGCCGCAACCGTGCTTCTTGGCAATGTCCCAAGGGAAGACGCTTTGGCTTGCGTAGATCAAAGGTGTTACGCCGGTGAGCGCCTTTACCTTCGCAACCAGCGAATCAAGATAGCCGGTGTTGCCCCATGCGGCATTGTCGCCCTGCTCCCAATCAAGCACAATAAGCGCTTTGCCAAGGTAGCCTTTAATGCTGTTGGCGAAGTGCTGCGCTTCCGCGTCAACGCCAGCGCCGTTAACGTAGTGGTAAACGCCAACCAGAAGCCCGCGTTTCATCGCCTGTTGCATTTGCCGGTCACAATCCGGCGAAACGTAGCTTGCGCCCTGCGTCGCTTTGCAGATCGCAAAATCAATGGCAAGGGCATCAAGGTTGATACCCTTCTGCCAATTGCTAATGTCAATGCCCTGTAGTGCCATAGAAACCACCTTCCAAGCATACGAAATAGAAAAGTTTTGCCGTTTGAAGTTCTTCAAGTGTCCATGGCCGCGCGGAATTGACGGGGCTTGCCGGGTCGCGAACCCACCACATACCGTTTTCATCGTGCCGCCAGATCGTTATAACGTGGCTGCTGTATTCGGTATCGCCGAACGCACCGCGCACGCCCGCGAAGCAGACCGCGCCAGCGTCAACCTTGGCAAGCGCTGATTGCAAGCTGTAAATCTTGCCTGTGTGCGTGATGCCGTATGGCTCATAGGTCGCGGCAATCCACTGCGCGAACTTCTCCATGTCGTTTACACCGTCAGTCAGACACGCGGTGCCAACAGCGCCCGCAACGGTAAGCGGCGTAACGTCCTGTGTCGTTATGTACTTGATAGCCATTGCGGCGCAGACAAGCCCGCACCCGCTGTCACCGATGGTGCCGCCCGCGTATCCGATATGTGACCACTGCACATCATCTTGAAGGTAGAGCGGCATATAAGTGCCCGCCGGTATAGGCTTGTACGCGGGTTCATCAACCGCAAAAACGATTTCGGGCGCTGATGCTTCGCGCGGCTGGTCGCTTGCGTAGGCAACCATGAGCGCGAAGCAGACAACTATAGCCATGAGCGCCCCGCACGCAAACGCCAGAATCTCGCGCCACGTCCGTTTACTCGCTTCCATGGGTGGCTTTCTTGGGTTCGGTGTAGGTCATCGCCTGTGCGCTGTCGCCCAAACCCTCGGTGGTTGGGTCAACCACCACGCCAAGGATTACCAGCACGGCAAACAGCGCATCAACGGCGGCAACTACGCGGCCTTGCAGTTCCGACAAGTCGAAATTGAAGCCGAAAATAGCGGCCACCATCTGCACAAGCAGGAACAGTGCAGGGATTAGCGTCATCCAAAACAGCTTGTTCTTTGCACGTGCAAGAAAGTTGATTTTCAGATCGTTCATAATGTCCCCCTTAGTCGATTATTAGATAAGGCTTTAGTGCCTTAATCTCGTTCATGTAGCGTTCACCAGTGCCATTGCCGCCTAGAAGCTTGTATGCTTCGTATTCCTCTAGCAGTTCGTCATAGGTCGAAATGCTCATTTTCTTGCCGTCTATGACGTACTTTTGATAGGCGGTTTTGATATGCTCTCGCGCTGATGCTTTGTCGATAATCAGCCGCGCCCGCTGGTACTTGGTCAGGTTCTTAACCTGCGCGATAAGGAAGCCTATAACGCCGCTGGCCAGCAGCCCAACGATTGACGTTATAAGCTGTTCGGTGGCGGCGCTAATCATTAGTCCACCACCTGCCAAAGCGTTTCAGTGCCAGCCGCCCCCGGCTCCCAAACGTTGTTGTCAACAAGCGATTGCCACTTGTTGCCGCCGTGGGTTACCACTGCGCCGGTTGGGTAGCCGTTCGTTGCGTCCGGCTGCTCCCATGCGGGCACGTCCGTTGCGTCCGGGCTGTCGGCTGCGGCAAGGTTACGCGCCCAAAGGCTCGGCGCTGCTGCCGGTGTCCAGCCCGCTTGCGACGTGTGCGGCTGCAAGCACACATAGAGCGTGCCGCCATGCTCCACGCGCTCACCGGCGGTGTAATAGTGGCCGTCGCCCGTCCACTGGTCGTAGAGCGCCGGGGCAATCTCTGCCACGTCATCGGACAATGACGGCGCTTGTGACTTGTAAATTGCGATGATGCCGCGCAATGCGGCTTCCTCTTCGGCTGTGAATGCCATGTTTTGCCCCCTAACAATAGGAAAGCCCGCACAATGGCGGGCTTGGCTTGCTGTTGGTGTGTTTGTGCTGCTATCCGAAAAGCCGGGTAAACAGCGCATCCATGTTCGCGACGGTTCGCCGCGCGTCAAGGCGCATCATCGAACCGCGCCAAGATTGGTAGCTTTGCAACGCCTGATCGCGGGTCATCTCGCCGCGCTCCACGAACGCTGCAAGCTTTTTCAGCTTGCGCCGCTCCCGCGTTACGGCGGAACGGCACGGGCGCACAATGACTTTGCCAGTCTCGCCATAGTTGAACCTCTTCTTTAGGAACGTGAAACCGCGTGTCAGCTTCACGATGCGGGTTTTCTTCTCGTTAACGACAATGCCCAGCTTCGCGCACTCGCGCCGAATGTCGGCAAGCACGCCGCGCAAGTCTGCCTTGTCAAGGGCGATGCAATAAAGGTCATCCATGTAGCGCCCACTTGCCAGCACGCAGGGCGTGCGCAGCAACATATGGTCTACGGGGCTTGGAAGTGCCACGGCTAGTATCTGGTTCGGCTCGCTGCCAAGCCCAAGGCCACGTGTGCCGTGGGAATCAACTTGCGCGTACATAAGCGCCTTGATTCGCTCGTCATCTAGCGCCCTGTCAATTAGCCGCTTGGTGGCCGCGTGGTCGATGTTCCCGAAGAAGTTAGAGAAATCGACAAGCAGCACGTAACCTTCTGCGCCGTGCTTCTGGTAGTGCCTTGCAAGCTGCTGTTTCAGGCGCGATATGGCAAAGTCAGTTCCGCGCCCCTTGATGTTGGCGGTGCAACCCGGCGCGAGCGTCGGCCAGATCGCCGGTGCCAGCGCGTGGCGGTTAAGCGCCTTATGCACGACGCGTTCAGAGTAATGCACGGACGTGATATGCCGAAGCTTGCCCCGCTCGAATATGTCAAACTCAACGAAGCCGCGCCGAATGTCCCTGCCCGCCATCAAGTCGGCGTGCGTCCTTAGAACGTTCGGAATGATGTTTGCAAGGTAGCGTTGAACGGCAGACTTCCACGCCACGCCGTGGGCGCAGTCGCGGGCGCACCTGTAAAGGTTGTCAATGTCGGCCACCTCTTCAAGCGTGCATGATTCAATGCGCTTGGCGCGGTTCGCCGCCCGCTTGGCATCGCGGCGGGCACGCCTTGCCGCCCGCCGCTCTTCGGATTTCATGGGCACCCCGCACGGCTTGCAATCGGCATCCAATAGCCGCTTAGGCACCGGCAATGAAACGCAAGCGAATGCCGAAACCTGCGTCATGCAAGCAGCGGTCTGCGGTACCTGCGGGGTGCATATTTACGGCCACATGGCCGAACGTTGCACCTTCCTTCCTCTTGCGCACGGATTGCGGACGTGTCCGCAATGACTGGCAGTGCAAAGGAATCACGGGCGCGGGCGAATGCTCCCATTCGTCGCCGAATTGTTGTTGGCATTGCCGTTGCTGTTGACATTGCACACGTTGGAAGCCGAACCGCCCATGACGGAACGCAGCCACCAAGTAACGTGCTAAACAAGGTGCAACGCGACGCTATTTTACCGCTGTCCAATGAGTTTCACACCCTTTCTTGCGCCCTTTATAAGCTTCGCCGCCGTTTCCACATCTTCGGCGACGCGCACGCACCGGCTTACCTTGATGATGCCAAGATCAATAAGGCATTGCAGGTCTTGCAATAGCTGTTCGCAGTCGGCAACGGCAAGCGTCATGTAATGCCGCCGCTGCGTTACGTTGTGTTCGGTGTTGGGGTAGAACGCGTTTGCGGTCACAAGGTTGTTTACAAGGCTTCTTGCCGTCTCTGCCATCGGCACGGCCAAAACGAAGCGGTAAGACTTCGGCATTGCCGCCGAAGTCACAAGCGCCGTTATCTCCTTGCGCACCCTCGTTGCGGTGGTGAAATACTCGAAGTTGCTTAAATCCCTGTAGCGCTCCAGTACGGTACTCATTAGCTTGCCTTTCCAGTGCGCCCGCGCAAGGCGGGCGCGGGCATAGCGTCATGCAACGGCTTGTCAGCCTATGAGGAAGCACGGGCGCGGGCGAATGCTCCCATACGTCGCCGAATAGTAGTCGGCAGTGCCGTTGCCGGAGACAACGCACACGTAGGAAGCCGAACCGCCCATGACGGAACGCAGCCACCAAGTAACGCGCGTGCCCATGATGCGGCTTGCCGTGCTGTCGAACAGCGGAAAATGGCAGTCCATGCCCACCGAATAGCCCTTTGAACCCCACACGGCGCACCCGTAAACTTCCATTTCTGACAATGACCACACTTTACCAAGGTCAGCCCAGCCCCAGCCGCTCGCTTCGGTCAGCGCGGAAGAGCCGTAGCGCTGTTCACACAATGAACGGTGGTTGATTAGCACATTGCGAAGCGCTGCCGGAAGGGCTGGCAAATAGTCGTTGATTTCCCAGCCGTGAAGGTGGCTGGCAAGATAGGGTTCTTTGACGGTGGCGTTTCCGTTGTTGGTGGCCGTGGTGTTCCACATGATATAGCTAGTGTTGGTGGCCTTGCTGCCGCTCACCAGCACCGGCGCGGCGGGCACGAAAGCAAGGTGGTGCGGCATCGCCGCATCTGAACACTGGTAATACGGATCTACCGCAGCAAGAAGGTAACGCACCGTCTGCGCTGGCACGTTTGAGCCAGCAGCTACGGGCACGTCCATGTAATCGCCGATGCGCAAGCCCGAAAAGTCCGCAGCTTGCACGCGCGAATGAAGCCACGCGTAAATATCGCCCTTCGCCGCAATCTCCGTTGCGAACGTGTCAGCAAGCGAGCGCCCCGGATACTGCCCGATGCTCTTTTGCCGGTCGAACTCTTCAAGAACGGTGGCGTTGCTCGCCACCTCGCGTGCGAAATCGTCTTTGTTAAGGCACGTTTGGCCGTTAACGTCAAAACCGCGTACATTCGGCATGGTTTCCACTCTCCTAAACTAGGGTGATTGTCTCTATATCGCCGTCAAAGGACGCACCGTTGATGCTTAGCAGTTCTTCGGTGATCGTGGCGGCGCGGCTGCTCGGCACGTAACAGATTTCATCAATGACTATGTAGCTGTCCGTTGCTTCCGCAAGCGCCCGCGCAAGCACGGCGTTGTCCGCCTTGACCTTCTCCAACTCTTCGCTAGACGCGCCGCCGCCCGAACCCGTGCCGCTTCCGCCGCCGCCCGAACCGATTATGCTTAGCGCCCGTTTGGTCGCGTCGCGGGCATCCTCGGCGGCTGTAATCGCGTCCGCTGCCGCAATGTCCGCCTTGCTCGCCGAAGCATCGGCCTTTGATGCCGCTTCGTTGGCGCTCTTCGTCGCCTTTTCCGCGTCGGCTATGGCGCTGTCCACGCGGTCGGCTGCGTTGTTTGCGCGTTGCGCTGCCGTGTTCGCTGCGCCCGCCGCGTCGTTAGCGGCGCTGGCCGCGCTCGTGGCGGCGCTGGCCGCGTTGTTTGCGCTGGTGGTCGCCGTGCGTGCGGCGCTTGCCGCGCTGTTCGCTGCCGCAGCGGCGTTGTTGGCCGCTGTCGCCGCGCTGCTGGCGCTGCTCACTGCCGTTTCTACGCGGGCGGCTGCTTTGTTCGCCGCGTCTGCCGCCGTGTTGGCGGCTCCCGCCGCCGTGTTGGCCGCGCTGACTGCTGCGTTTCCGCGCGAAATGAGGTTGTCTATAGCGTCATCCCAGTTCTGCGCGGGCTGCTGCCCCTCGGTGACGCACCGCAGAATCTCGACGGCGAAGCGCTCCGTTGAGTAGCGCACGCCGTCTTTCTCGAACGCGAAATAGGCTTCGTCGGTGTAACCGGCCACGCTGCAAAGCTTGTTTTCGTCAACCGTCACCGTTGCGGCGTTGCCCGAAATGGCGGCAACGGCGCGGTAGTAGTGGCGCTTGTCGGGCAACAGCACTTCAAGGTAGGCCGTGAACCCCGTTAGCGCCGCTTCCGCGCCGCCGTCGTAGATTAGCGCCTTGATTGTGGTTCCGTGCTTGTCGCCCTGACCGACGCGGACAAGGCCAGCGCCCAAGCCGTCCTTGCTAAGGTCTAGTTCAAGCGTGTGCGTGTTCATCGGCTCTCACCCGCCTTGGTGATCTCGCGCAGGGCGGCAAGCTTCGCGCTGAACGTCTCTACCGGGTCGCGCACCTGCGCCGGTGGGTCATCGTCTGCCGCCGCGAGCGCCGCCGCTTCGGGAAGCATGAGCGTTTGCAGCGCGTCGAACACGTCAACCACTGCTTGCATTCGCTCGTCAACATAGACGGGCTGCACAAGCTGCAAAGAACCTTCGGTGCCCTTTTGCGGCTTGACTTCCGAAACATCCGCAATGCGCCTGTTGCCGTGGGCATCGACGGCCACGAACACCACGCCTTGCGATGCAGCCGCATTGAGCAATGCGGGGTCAAACTCTGTCACTTGCGCTTCGGTGTTGCTCAACGGGTCGTGAGCCATGTAGATAACTGTTTCGCCCATATCGTCCCCCTTATCCTGTTCCAACCGTGCCGTATGTGGTGCATAGCCCGTCAATATGCGAAATCTTGAAAGTTCCGTAATGCCAGCCAACGCAACCGTTGCCGTTGTCGTGCAGTTCGGAAATGATGGGCTGTGAAATGGTGCCTGTCTGGCATATAGTCGCAACCGTGCTTATGTCGCTGCTCGCCGCCACCGATATTTGCGGGCTTGAAATCCTCGTGCCGTGCTGTGCTTGAAGCTGCAAGCCTTGGTACAGTTCGCCGGTCTGCACGTTTCGGAAGTGAGCCGAGAAGTCAATAACGCCGATCTGCACGCCGTTTTCGCTTCCCCGAATCTCCCCGGAAATCAGTTGCAGCAGGTTAGACGCAAGGCCGCATGAGAACTGGCCGTTTGCGGTGATGTTGTTTGCTTTCATGTAATTTGTGGTCAACGTCCCGTTGGTCAAATCCCACGTGTTGCGCCCCCTGTCATCGGTCAGCAGCCCCGCGCGTATGCGGTCGGCTCGCATCGTTCCGGCGTTGATGCAATCGGCGGTCACGCTCGCGCCCGTTATGAACGTCTTCCAGTTCCATTGCCCGCTGCTCGTAAGGCTCGAAGCAAGGCGGATGCCGCGCCCGGAAATGTTCACGCACCACATACCCGACACGCTTTTGAGCGGCAAGCCGGTTTCGGGGTTCAAGGGCACGTTGCTGTACAAGCTGCCAAGTTCAAAGGTTTCAACCTTGTAGGTTCCAACCGAATTGAACTGATCGTTAAGCGCGTCTTGAAGCTGCACCAGCCAGCTAACCGACGTGCCCGCCACCGCGTCATAGGTCGCCGCCGCGCGGCTGCTGTTCTTTAGGGTCTGGCTCACGCTCTGCCACATATCGGCCATGCTGTTTACAAGGTTGCCGAAAGTAACGGTAGCGTCGCCGCCCAGCAAGTCGCGTTCGATCTGCGACACGCGCCCGGTAAGCCTTATGCCCTCTTCGGTAAAGCCCTTGTCGATTATCGCCACGCGGTCACCAACCGCCGCGCCTTCCCAGCTTCGCCCGAACGCGTACAGGTCAAGCACGCTCGCTTCATAGCTAACCTTCGGTTCGCTGACCTCTGCAAGGTACGCTTTCGTTTCCTTTAGAAGCTGCGCGGCATCCTCGCACTGCTCGTTCACGTAGCTTGTGCAAGCTGGCAGAGCGGTGCCGCTGGCGTTCGGATGCCCCCAAATCTTCGTTGCGGCGGCATCCTCGACGTAGGCTTTGCCGCCGTTGATTGATTCAAAGGTCAGCCGTCTGCCGTAAGCCCCCGAATCCGTCTCAACGCCCTTGCCGTAGCCGTAGACGCGCGTTTTCGGGTTGTCAGCCGCCACCGTGCGCGTGATGGTCTTAATGTCCTTCGTCCACGTGAAGCGCTTAGGGCTTGACTGGTTGCCGCGCAGCTTGCGCACGCCGACTTGGCGCGAAACCACCGAAGAACCATTGGTTGTAATGGTGGTTTCCAACTCGCCGCCCCACGCTTCCAAAATCTCGGCTATGGATTCGCGGGCGCTCTGGTGGTAGAGAACGACGCTTGCGCTTGCGGTCACGTCGCACGCGCCCACCGCCCAGCGCGTGCCGGTAAGCACGCGGGCAAGCGCCGTTGCAACCTGCCCCGACGGCCTTACATCGTCCGTCCAATCGTCCCAAAGTTCGGCGATTGAGTTAACGCCCGTGAACTCGGTTTGCAAGGTTCCGTCTTCGCCGTGGGTTCGGCTCGCATCGTCAACAATGTGTTCATGGGTCTTGCCCTGCGCGTCAACCCAAACGATATAGTCACCCTTGTTCACGTCATCGGAACACGTCACCTTGATTTCGTCGGTGCCGTCCAGCGCTTCGGTGTGCGTCGCCGCCGTAACGTCCAGCCGCCCAAGGTTCACGCCCCAGCGCGAAAAGCGCGTGAAGCCAACTTTTCTGATTAAAGCCATCTTTCCCGCCATTCCAGCACCGCGCTGCCGCCGCTTAGTTGCAGGGTCGTGCGGCCATTGATCGTGAAGAAATCCGAATCAAGCGTGACGGCGGCGGCTTGGCTGTTGACGGTCGCCCGCTCTAGCGCCATGTCAACGCGCACGGTGCTTGTGCTTGTGACGCTCGACGCAAGCTTTACTTGCTCGCCCGTGTCAACGTTCCTGATATACCAAGCCGCGCTTGAAGACGGCTTAGCGGTGATTGCCAGATGCGCGGGGCGGTTGCCGCCCGCGTTCACCGTGAACGTTCCCGCCTTGACCTCAACGCGGCGCTTGTTGCCGTAATAGAACGGATCGCCAACATGGAACGTCACCGTTGTGCTTGGGCAAGCGTCCGTGATCTCGCCAAGGTCTGTTGACCCGCTCACGATTGCCAGAAGGTAGCGCGTGGGGTCATCGGGAAGCACCAGCGGCGCGGGTTCGTCGGTGCATAGCAGTTCCGCCAGTGCGTGGCGAACCGCCGCCGCGTCCCGCCTGTCATCGCTTCTTAGCCAAATGTCAACCGGCAGATCATAGCCCCCGAAGTAGGCCGATTTGAACAACTCGCCGTGGCGGCCTGAAACGCTCTCGAAGTTCGCGTTTACAGGTGCCATGATAGGCCGGTTGACCTTGCAGCTTACAAGGGCGCTTAGGTCGTGCCCGTTGAATATAACGCGGTCGGTCTGCGCCCGCTTCATCTTACGTTGCAACGCTCACACCCCTTTGCTTTAGCTTGCTTGCAATCCCAAGGCCGATTTGCTGGCCTGTCTGGTACGCGTCCGCATTGCCCGCAACCGTCGCGTTGACCTCGACGCTGACGGCGATTTGCTGCGCGGGCTGTCCGCCGTTGAACGCGTTGTTAACCGCGCGTTCGATGAAGTCCCATAGCTGCTTTTCAGGCGCCACGTACTCGCCGCCCGCTTCGCCAACGCCGATGATCGAAGCTTTGTCGAAGTAGCCGCCGCGTGCGTACCAGTCAACGGACACGCTAGGCAGCTTGATTGGGCCAACGTCATTCCAAGAAACGTTGAAGTGCGGCATCTTGATTTTCGGCAACTCAATCTTGATGCCGCCGAAGATGCTCATAATCTTGCCCGGTATGTCCTTTATGAAGTTCCACGCGTTTTCAATGGGGTTCTTCATGAAGTCTCGAACGCTATTGAACACGCCGTTTACCTTCTCGCCCAAGCCCGGAAAGCCCAGCTTGTTGCCTATGGCATCGGCGACGCGCACGGCGTTTTGCTGCGCGTTGTCCATCTTCTGGCTGATGTTGTCCTTGATCGCGTTAAAGGCGTTGGCGGCTTCGGCCTTGGCGGTTGACCAGTCGCCGGAAAGGGCGGCTTGCAGGGCGCTGCCCGCGCTGCTGCCCACCTGCTTTGCCGTGTTCATGTCGGCTTGCACGGTGGAAGCAATTCCGCCGAAGTACGTTTGCGTGGCGGTCTGTAGGGTGTTCCACTTGTCGGAAACCCAATCAGCCGCGCCCTGTGCCTTTTCGGAAACGGTGCTTTTGATGTTCTCCCAAGCGTTGCTTGCGTCCTGCTTGAAGCCTTCCCATTTGCTCGCAACATCGCTTTTGAACTGCTCAACGCCGCTTGTAACGTCGTTCCAAACGCCGCCCCAGAACTCACCGGCACCGCTAAGGAAGTCACAAACGCCCTGCCACTTCTCCGAAATCCAGCCGGTGAAGTCAGCCCACATCTGCTTGCCCGTCTCGGTCTGCGTGAAGAACCACGTAAGACCGGCCACCGCCGCGCTTACCGCTGCGATGCCAAGGCCGATAGGGTTAGCGGTGATAAGGCCGGTTAGGCTCTTCCATCCGCCGCCAAGACCGCCGAACTTCCCGCCCAGCCCGTCGGCCTTTCCGCCAAGGTCAACGAAGCCGCCCGCAATGCTCTTGATCGCGCCGCCGATGGGCGCGGCGCTCTGCATGAACTTGCCAACGGCGGTAGTAACCCCGCCGAACGCCAGCACGCCTAGCCCAAGGTTCTTGACTAGTTCTTGCTGCTCCGGCGACAGCGATTTGAACCAATCCGAAGCGGCTTGAAGCGCCGGTGTCAGCTTGCCTAGAATCTCGCTGCCGATCTCGGTTACCATCTGCTTTACCGGCAAGGCCGCTTCGCCCATTTCGCGCATGGATGTTTCAAGTTCGTTTTGCGCGTCGCGGCTTGCCAACAAGTCTTTGTTGGTTTCCTGAAACGCCTTGCCAGCATCCCCGTAAACGCCCGCCAGCGCGTCCGTTACAAGGGTCGCGCGTTCCTGCTCGGTCTTGCACGCCGCCAGTGCTTCGTTAAAAGCGTCTTCCTTGGTCTGACCCTCTGCAATGGCCTTGTTGAAAGCTGCTTGTGCGGCAGAATTGCCGGAAAGGGCGTTGCTCCACTGCTCGGCGCTAGCCGTTGACCAGTTGAGCGCGTCGGCGAAACTGCCGGTTACCGCGCCGGTGTGCGCGGTTTCCTGCGCCGTTTCTGCCAAGTTCTCCAACGGCAGCGCGTCGCCGAATGTGGCATAGGCACCGGCTGCAATGTCAGTCCACTTCTTCAATTCCTCTTCGTCTTGCGTGAGCCTGATTAGGTTCTGGCTCGCTTCGGTGGCGGTGTCGCCGTCGCCCAAGATGCGGTAGAAGTTCGCATAGGTGGTCTGCGCTTGCTCAACGGTGCTTCCGGCGCTGGTGAAAGCGGTTTCAAGCTGGTTGTTCTTGGCTATGGCCTCTTCTTGGCTCTCCGCAAGGGCGGTCAGGCCGGTTGCCGCCGCCGTGATGCCGCCGGAAATAGCAAGCCCGCCGCGCTCAACGCCCTTGCCCGCCTTTTCCAGCTTGTCGGCGTTATCTTCGATGGTCTGGCCGAACTTGTATAGCTTGGTTTTCGACGCCTCGGCTTCGCGCGACGTTTCGGCAAGTTCCTTGCCGTACGATTCAAGCTGGTTTTCGCATTGCAAGATAGCGCGTTTAAGGCTGTCGTATTGCCGTTCCTCTTCGGCGGTCAGCCTAGCGCCGCTCTGCTGTTTCGCTTCAAGCTGCGCAAGCGCCTGTTTGTACGCGTCCAACTTCTGTTGCGTCTCGCCATAGGCGCTGTTTAGCGCCTTGACCTTCTGTTGCAGCAAGTCGGTATTGCCCGGATTGAACTTCAAGGACTTGTCAATTTCCTTCAAGTCCGCTTGGGTCTTCTTGGATTCGCTAGAAACCTTCTTCAAAGCCCCTTGAAGTTCGGTAGTGTCGCCGCCGAACTTGATAACAAGCCCTTTGTAGCTTACCGCCATGCCGGTTCACCTTCTTTCAATTCTCAAAGTGCATGAGCGCTTCAAACACCGCGCCCGCGCGGGTGCGGTGCCGTGAAACGTTCACTAGCCCCAAAATGCCGCTTCGGCCTTGCGTGCCTTTTCGTCGTCTTCGTAGTTGGCGACGGCATCGGCGTAGAACGCGTGAATCTCCAACAGGTCTTTGACCTGCCGGAAGCTAAGTTGCTGCAAATCGGTGATGGAAAGCCCGCATTGCTGGCAGTTGTACAGATAACGCGCGTCGCACGCGTCTGACAGGTTGCTAGGCAGTGGCGGCGCTGGCTGCTTCGGCGGGCGCGGCTTCCACTCCATCGGGCGTTGAAGGAAAAAAGTTATCCTCGACAATGCCCATCACGTCAGCCGCCCAACCGTCCCCCTTCTGTAGGTCGAACGCGGCGGGCGGAAGCGATTTCACCCACTTGTCAAAGCCAAGCCCCCAACGCGGCTTCGCGGTCTTGATGCACGCATAGGCGATTTCAAGAAGCGCCGTCATCGACGGCATACCGCAAGACTTCATCGTTTCAACGATCATGCCCACGTCTTCGTTAATGTCCTTGGGGCGCGTCGCGCCGTTGGGCTTCTCAACGCTGAACGTGCGCGAAAACACAATGGGCGTGAAGCCGTTGAAGGTGGCTTCAAACTCCATCCCGTCGCCGAAGTCGATAACCATTACTCGCCCCCGTTCTCGGCGGGCGTGCCGGTGTCTTCCGCTTCGGCCTTGCGCTCTAGCAGCCCGTCAGTTTTGACGGCATCGAAGAACGTTTCATAGTCAGGCAGACCCGTGAAGCTGTCATAGCCGCTCGTGCGGTCATCGGCTGTGCCGCCGGGGGGAACAACGGGCTTCCACGTAAAGGGATAGTCAAGCTGCGTGATCTCCGGCGTGTCGCTGTTGGTGGTGAGGGTCTGCGACGGCTTGGCAAGCTGGCACATCAGCAGACAGCGGCGGCGGCCTGTGACGTGTCCGGGCTGCTCGCACATGAAAGCGAACTTCTTTGGCTTCTTGTTGGCTTTCAGGTTGGTGCGTCCGTCTGCCGTGATCTCGTAGCCCACCAGATCAGCGATAAGCTGCCGAAGTTCCGGGGTGCCCTCGGTATCGTAGAAACTCATGGTGCCGCTGCCGCCGTTGTCTTGCTGCTCTTCCAACCAAACTTCGTTGTCCGCGTGGCTGGTGCCCGTCTCAACGCTCGGCTCCATGCCGATTTCAACGGTACCGGCAACATGCACCGGCTTTTCGTAGGTAAGCTTGTCTTCGTCAAGGACGATCGCGAAATGAGAATTGCGAACGCCGAAAAAACCATTGCGTGCCATTTTCAAGGCTCCTATCTACTCGGTTACGTTGACGGTGAACGACGCTTCAATGAGCCGTTCGCCGTCTAGGTGTGTTATTGCTTTCTCGAATGCGCAGCCGGACGCGTCCAGCGCGTCGGCAATCTTGCTTTCAAGGTCATATGAGCGCTGCGCGGTGTAAAGCAAGATTTCGTAGGGCATCCAACGCGCCCAAGCGGCATTGTCGGCATAGGCCGTTTCGCCAAAGCCCGCTTCAAGGCTCATGTAGGGCGGGGCGGGCTTGTCATCGTCTGAAAAGCCCTCGTTAGCCCAAGGGATGCCCAGACCGTCAAGCACGCCGCAAAGCTGGTCAAGCGTTATCACGTCGCATCACCGCCCGCCGCGAACTCGCGCCCCACCTCTTCGGCCACGGCTGCAATAACGCCGTCACCCGGCGCAACACCGTAGGTCTTGCCGGTCTGGTTCTTGACCTTGTGGCCTTTTTCAAGCAGGTGCGTTAGCTGGTATTGTTTGTTATGCACCGTCACTTCAACGCCCTGTTCCAAGCTTGCGTGGTCTACGGTGCTAGTCCAGCCCTTCGCGTACTTGCCGGAACGCTTGCGGCTCTCGGCTTTCAGGCGCTTCACTGCTTCTTTGCCAGCGGCGGCGGCTCTCTGCTCCAACACCGCTTCGTTTTCGCCTATGCAGTCGCGCATGGCGGCGGCAATCTCGCGTTCAATGTCGTTGCTAACCCTGCTCACGGTCGCCCACCCTCTCAACAAGCGTTAGCCGCACGTTGTCCGGCGAACGCTCCGCACGCTCAACGGCAAGCAACGCGCCGTTGAACTTCACCAGCGTTTCGCCGCGATAGGCGCACGCCCTCAACTCGATTACCGCTTGCGGCTTGATGCCCGCCGCGCTGGCGGCGTAGTAAGCTGCCGCGCTGATGCTGTAGACGTTGCAAGGAACGTCCCGGAACGCAAGCGAAGTGGACACAACGCCGCGCTTGTCGCGCGTCTGCGTCTCGGTGGCAAGCTGGCACGTGCCAGCCCACATACTCATTGCGCGCCCGCTTCTGGCTTGCCGCCATGCTCGGTGCTTCCGGCCATGCGGCAAAGCATTTCGCCGAATGAGCGCATGAGCCTGTCAGCGTCCGGGTTGTCCATGCCGAAGTTAGCCTTGACGTAGGTTTTCACGGCGACGCGCACGCTTGCGTCATCGTCGCTGTTGGCCTTAGCGTCGGAAACGCCGCCCGCAACCAGTGCGGAACGGGCGGCGCTCACAAGGTCGGCTATCTCTTCGTCATAGCCGGTGTAATCGGCAGGGATGCGCAGGGCGCTACGGCAAGCCGCCAGAAGGTCGGCTTTGTTTTCGTCTGCCATCGGTGGCACCCCCTTAGATCACTTAGGCGGATGCGCCGCCGATGGTAAGCTGCGCGAAAGACTGCGGGACGGCAAGGCCGCAATCATAGAGCAAGTAGCCGTCGAAGCAATGGTTCTGCGAACCGTCGGTTGCGACGTAGCCCGTAACGTCCACGCCGTCAAAGGCGTTGCCCTTGATAAGGTCGGGATAGCCAACCTTGATAATGCCATCGCCGCAAGCATCGTCCTGCTTGACGATGCGCCCGAAGATGCGGCCTTGCACGGCGGGGTCATCGCTCTTTTCGTCCACAAAGTAGCTGCGCTTGTTAGCGTCCTCAACCATGGCAATGTAGTTCCAAATGGTGTTGTTGTTCGCGTAGATAATGCAGCCCTTCGGCGCGGGGTTCGCAAAGGTCTTCAACAGCCCAAGGGTCTTCACAATGTCGGCCTTGGTGAGCGTTCCGGCCTTTGCAACGGTCAGCTTGTTATCAACCGCCATGCCCAACTTGGCATCGTCAAGGCGCGAATGGGCGAAAGCGTTTGCCGCAACGGCGATGCGGGCGGCAACCTCGGAAATTAGCCAGTTCTCGAAGCCGTCAATGGACTGAACGGCCATCTTGCGGGACAGCTTAACGGTCTTCTTGATCTCCACGCCAACAAGCCCGATGGTGTCAAACTCGTTCTTCTCGTCGGTGGGTGCCTTGCCCTCGTCGGTCTGCTCGGCATCGCCCTGCGCAATGCCGGTGTGGCGCACCAACTCGAATTGGTGCTTAAAGGTTGAGCGGCTCACATCGCCGAACAGCACCGCCGAATTGTCAACAAGGCTGATGATCTGGCCTTGAATCTCCTTCGGGATAACGGCATCTGTGTTGGTGGTAAGCGCGGTGAACGCCGCACGCTCCTGCGTGGTCATCTCGTTGCCGCCGCCAAGCTGAACGCCCGCGCGGGTCGCAATGTCTTTGAGCCAACCGCGCTTCGCTGCGGCTTCGTAGTCGGTAGTGTCGCGCACGACGGCACCGGCAGCGCTCGCGCTGCGTGCCAGCGGCACGGTGGAAACCTTCGGCGCGGCTCCGCTCTCGATAGCGGAACGGGCGGCGGCGACAGCGGCGGCGCGGGTCTTGCGCTGCTCGGCCTGCTCGGTGGTCTTGCGCTCGATCTCCGCCGTAAGTTCGGCCATGCGCTCTTCGTCCTGCTTGGCCTCTTCCTCGGTCACTCCCTCGGGGGTTCCCTCGGCGTACTTGTCAATCAGCGCTTGCAGTTCCTTCAACAGTTCATCCATGGTTCTAGCCTTTCTTTCTTGCGTTTGCAATTGCCATTACGGCGCACGCTCTCGCGTGCGTCATGCGCCGCCGCGCAAACTCCTTGCGCGTCTGCTCAATCTCTCCGTTAAGCAAGTTGCGTGCGCTAATCTCGGTGTTGGGGTCAGCCGGAAGGCTCACCGCCGACACGTCGAAAACCTTTTTGACCCGCGTAATAGTGGTAGTGCGGGTTTCCCTGTCGAACTCGTCAGCGGCCACGGTGAACGCCCATGACATACGCGTGATAAGTCCGGCGGCTATCTCTTCGTAAAGCTCGCGCGATGCTTGGCTGCGCGACAGGTCGGCGGCGATGAACAAGCCGTGTTCGTCCGGCTCGATAAGCAGCGTGCCGTTACTCGTGCGGGCGTACACGCGCCCTTCGTGGTCGTACTGCAAAATCACGTCCGACATATCGGCTTCGCGGAAAGCATCGGGGCTGATGATCTCCAAATACTCGTTGCCCGCGAAGTCGCAATAGATGGGGTAGGGGTCATTGAACGTGCTTGCGTAGCCCTCGACGTAGTAATCACTGTCAAAGCGCTTCTTCGGCTCTTCGCCGCCCTCGTCTGCGCGTTTGAGCGGCGCGAGCGTGGCGGTCAATGTTCGGTACTGTCTTTCATTCGGCTTGCTTGGCATCGTTGCCCCCTTGTCCCTTGTCCTTTGGTGCGCCTATCTGCTCTGAAAGCGCAATGTTGGCGTTGGTCTGCGCGGCGCTCGCGGCTTGCTCTGCCGTATGCTCGCTAATCAACCCAAGGTCGATATACTCGCCACGGATTACGTGGCGCTCGCCGCCCTCGTAGTGCGGCGATTGGAACACGTCGGCAACTTGGTTGCCGTTCCAGATTCCACGGTCGAAAAGCGCCGTTGAAACGGCAAGCTTCGTGGTGCTGCTGGCGAACTCCAAGCGGTTTGCCGAAAACATGATTTCGTTTCCGTGGGCAATCTCGTTCCTGCTGTAGGTCATCGCGGTTAGCACGTAGCCAAGCTGAACGGCGAACGTCTCAATGTTCCCTTCATAGAACGCGTTATAGGTGTCCTCGTTCGCCTTGTTCAGCACCACATCTTCGTTGGTACCGAAGAACCTATAGGCGCTCTTCTCGATGCGCTCCATCTGCGCCGCGTCAACCGTGTAGCTTGACGGCGTAATCTGCTTCACATCGTCAAAGATACGGTCATACACGGCGATGCCGCCCGCGTTAGACGGGTCAAGCTGCTTGTTGAAGTCCTTTGCGGCCTGTTCCCTGTCCTTGTCGTTGCGGTTCTGGCTCAACTTGCCTATAAAGCGGATGAAAGCGCCTTGCTTAATGGCGTTCATTTCCCCTTCGGTCTGCGCGTGCATCAGTTCTAGCGTTGGATTAAGCACGTTGGTGCCGTCGCCGAAAAGATCACTTCGGTACTGGTGGCGCGTCATAACGCCGACGCGTGACCATTCCACGTACACGCTTTCAGAAGTCGGAAAGTCCAGCTTCAACCAAAGTTCGCCGCCCACGTCATAGGCCGTGCATTTGCTCGGCAACACCGGGTAATAGCCAACGTGCGTTGTGTTGTCATCGGCGAACAGCGGAATGATCAACGCCGTGTCGTTCACCTGCAACATGGTGTAAATGCGCTTGATGAACTGCGGCGTTGTCATCCACGGGTTGGGCTGGTAGGCCAGCGAAGCCGTGGCGTGGCTCTGCGCGGTGCCGCTCACCTCTGGTTTCAGCTTGCTTGCGTGGTTCGCGCCGCTCTCGATGATTGAGCGCGTCAACTCCGCTTCGTAGATGCCGCCCGTCCAAGTGGTGAAGCTTGGTTGGTAGGCCGTGAACGTTGAGAAGTAGCCGTTTACGGCTTGCATCTGCTTGCCGTGAAACACGGAATCGAACATTGAGCGCAAGCGCGGTTTCAGTCTTGCCAAGGTTTCAGCCCCCTATCATTGATTGGTATTCGTCGGCCATGTCTTTAAGGACTACGAACGCGTCACACTCCGCCGCCCATGCGTCAATGCGGTTGCGCGGGTCTTGGTTCTTCTTGTCCGGCGCAATGTTGCCGTTCGCGTCCGATCTGACGGCCACGTTTGAGCGGCACCACTCCGCAATCGGGTTGGCGTTGTCAACTATTCGGTTCTCCCGGTAAAGCGCCCGCAGTTCCTTCATGGGCATTGACAGGGTTTGCGCACCCTGCACGACGCGCCGGAAGTAGTCAGCGCCAAAGTACCCTTCGTAAGCTTCCACGGTCGGCACGTCGCGCATATGCCACGGGTCATAGCCGCAAGCAACGGCATAGATGCCGTATTTCTGCTGAACCTCGGCCACCCAATCAAGCACGACGCGCTTATCAATAATGGGCGTTGGGCACGTGCGCAAGTAGCCGTTGGCAATCCACGCATCATAGGGCACGCCGTCGCGCCCGCCGCGCCGTCCCTCGCGCTCCGCTTGCTCTAGCGCACGTTGCGGAATCCACGCCATGTGCAGCGCGTATATGTGCGGGTCGTTCGGGCGCTGCATGAGCAGACACGCCGCCGTCAGGTCGGTTGTGTCCGAAGCGTCAACGCCCAGAATCGCATATGTGAAGCCGTCCGACGGGTCAAAAGTCGCGTCGTTGTGAATCTCTGACCATGTAAGCCAAGCTTGGCTTTGGTTCTCAATCAGGTTGAAATCCTTAACAAGCAGCGTCGGCAGAAACGTAGGGTCGTTCTTCGCCTTGCTCACGTTCTTGCGAAGCGCGGGCAGTGATTTGATGGTTCCTAAGCCCGGATTGGCCTTGACCCACGCCGGTTCATGCTCCCATTCCTCGCGTTCGTCCAACTCGTAGATGAACGCAATGAAGCGTTCCGCGTCAACGCCGGTTGCCTGACCGTCAAGCCACTTGGCGGCGTACTGGTATTGCGCATCGAAGATGCCAGCGCGGACGAAGCCGTTTGTTGTGATCTCCAACACAAGCGGTTGCCTACGCGCCGACGTGCCTTGTATGGTCAGGTCGTACAAGTCGCGGTTTCGCATCGCTGCCAACTCGTCGATGATCGCGCCCGACACGTCCAAGCCGTCAAGGTGGTTCGTGTTCGCGCTAAGCGCCTTGATGGTGCCCATGTTCAAATCGCAATACAGGTCGCTCACGCGCTTGCGAATGTGCTTTGACAGCGCCGGTGACGTTTTAATCATGCGCCAAGCGTTGTTGAAGCCCTTAGCCGCCTGATCGTGGGCGGTCGCCACGTTGTAGACCTCTGGTGCGCCCTCGTCATCGTTCACCTGCAAGTCAATTTCGATGCCGGACGCAAGCGCGGTCTTTCCGTTCTTCCTGCCCATGACCCAAAGCACTTCGCGGTACTGCCGCAAGCCCTCTGCGTCAACGAAGCCGAAAATCACGGACAGAATGGCAAGTTGGAACAATTCCAGCTTGAAAGCGTGCCCAAGCTTGCCGGATGGTAGGCGGCAAAAGCGCTCAATGAAGTTAACGTGCTTGCTCGCGTACTCTTCGCGGAAATGGTACGGATAAAGCGGGTCTTTGTTGTCCATGTCGCGCAGAATCTTTGCAGCTACCTGCTTGATCTTGCGGCACGCCGTTATAGACCCGTCAAGCACGCCGCCGAAGTATTCACGTATAGCTTTCTCGCACCGCCCAGCCTTAGCGGCCTTAGTCATAGCGCGTTTCAGCTAGGTAGTCCGTGAGCGCATCAGCAGCCGCCGCGCCGGTCGGCATCAGATCGCAAAGCTGCTTGATGCCGCGCTGAAACGTAGTGAATAGCTTGTTGTAAGCGGAAAAGCCGGGATGCTCTCGCAAGCCCGATTGACCGCCGCCGTTGTCGTACTCGGTGAAGATGCTTTCATAAAGCAGTTCGTGCCGCGCTTCGTCAAGCTTGACTTTCAGAAACGCGATGTTGTGGAGCATCGGCAACACAACTTTGCGCTTCTCGTCTGGTATTGCGTCCTTCGTTATGCGTTGAAGGTTGCGCACCTCGCTTTCGACACGCGATTGCATGGAAGCGGGCTTGCGCTTCGGCTTACTTTTGCCAACTTCGCCCGAAACTTGCGAACTATCGCATAGTTTTTGCTTCTGCACAAGACCACCCCCCTTTGAAAAGTCGGCACGCGAAAGAAATTGACTCCCGGCGTTGGTGCCCAAGGAATCGTTACGCAGATTCAAACCGGGGGGGATTGCCCGCCGCTCTGACCTGCTGTTTTATTTCGGTAATTTTTTCTTTGGTTTGCGTTTCTCGTCGCGCCGATCATTCGGCAAGGCAAATCAAGTTGCCGTCGGCATCAAACGCAAGCCCTTGACGCGTCGCACCGGCACGCGCCCACCCGTGCGTTTTCTTGTGGCACAAGTCGCAAAGGCTGACCAAGTTATCAAGGCCGCAAGCAATGTCCGGGTTGTCGATGTTGGCCGGTGTCAGTTCTTCGATATGGTGAACCATCGTTGCCGGTGTTATCTCTCCACCGGCAAGGCAGCGTTGGCATAAGTAGCTATCTCGCTTTAGCGCGTCTTCCCGCGCACGCTCCCAAGCCTTGGAATGATAGAACGCGTCACTAAACGGTTTAGCCATGCGCCACCACCCCAAAAGAAAAAGCGCCACGGCTCTAAGTCCGTGACGCTTTGCATAGTTCTAACCACCTTAGCGAACTTTAACACAACATGGGAAGTGATGGGAAGTGCCAATTTCTCATGCGGTGCGAATGTGCGCGAAGCCCACGCCGTCGATATAGGCGAAAGCCGCGCCCGATAGTTCACGGCACCATTTCACCGAACAGCGCATGACCTCGGCAACTTCCTTCCATGGCATTCCTTGGCAATACGCCATGCAAAGCACATCGGCGTAGCGGTTGCCTTTCAGCTTCGCCAAGCCGCCGTGGTCATCGTCGCCGTAAAGCAGCATGGTTGCTTCGTCCAGCATTTCCGATGCTTCGTTGATTCTGCGTTGTAATCTCTGCTCAAACTCAATGCGCCGGTTTACCCTGTCCATTGCATCGCTGTTGCCGCTGCCCTGCTGCTCACCGTAGCGCTGAACCTTCGCGCCCTCGGAAGCTTTGAGCCGTTCCAACATTTCCTTTGAGCGCTCAATTTCAACGACGGTTTCCCGTATGCCCTCGAAGTATTCTTGCGCTCTCATGGCTCCACCTACGCAATGCCGGTGCTGCCGAAGCCAGCCGCCCCGCGCTCCGTCTCGGTCAACTCCTCGCAGGGCACCAACTCGCACGGAACGAACGGCATAACGATAAGCTGGCAAACGCGCGTGCCCGCGTCAAGCGTGGTGGTTTCGTCCGACTGGTTCAGCAGCGTTGCGCCGATCTCGCCACGGTAGCCCGAATCAATCACGCCCACGCTGTTTGAAAGCGTGATGCCGTGCTTGCTCGCAAGGCCGCTTCGCGGGAACACAAGCCCCACGCACCCTTGCGGAACCTCAACCGCAAGCCCTGTGCCGACCGTGGCGCGTTCGCCCGAATTCAACGTCACGTCATGGGTAATGCGCAAGTCAAGCCCCGCATCGCCTTCATGCGCATAGCGCGGCAGTTCCGCGCCGTCCGAAAGTCTCACGTTCATTTTGCGTCCAATCATTCTTCGTCCTCACTATCTGTTGCCGGTTCACCGCTGACGCTCTCGCGGACGCAATGCCCAACCTCTAGGCAATTCGTCCACCTATCCCAGACCACGCAAAAGCACTTCTTGCCATCAAGCACCGCGCCCCTGTTTTTGCATTCATCCATTGCGCTTGCCCTTCTTCGCCTTGCGCCATGTGCGCAGAAGTTCAACCAGTCCCATTGATTCAAAGCTGCCTAAAGCCGGGTTCGCCAGGCGCAACGCTTCTCCGTCAATCGAAGCCGCAACAACGTTAACGCCCAGTATTTCTTCGAGGATGGTTCCCGCCTCATCCACAAGAACGTTTTTGCACATCGGTGCGCCAATGAGCATTTCGCGGCTTTTGTAGCAAATCGGCCTTGGCACTGGCTTGCCGATCTCCATTGCCTGACGCTCAATGTATTTCGCCATGACTTCTGATCGTGTAACAATCGGTATGCCGGTTTCGTGGGATAAGTTGATAAGGTATCGCGTCTTTCCTGAACGCCGGCCGCCTACGTAACATTGCATCTCATACACCCCCTAAAACGGTATGTCATCGTCGTAGATTGAACCGACCTGCACCGGCGCGAGCGCGGGCGCACCTTCGGAGCGCTGCGCTTCGCGGCGCGTGTTCATCAACTCCACTTCGTCAACGATGATTTCAACCTTGCTGAAATGCTGGCCGTTGCTCTCCCATGAAGACTTGTGAAGGTGGCCGGTAATGCTGACCTTGCAGCCCTTCGTTAAGTACGGGTGCAGCCCTTCGCCACGCTTGCCAAACATCGTGCAATCAAGCCAATTGGTGTAGTCGCTATAGCTTCCGTCCTGCTGGCGCTGGCGCTCGTTAACAGCAACGGTGAAGCTGACCACGGCAAGGCCGCTGCCTGTCATCCGCAGTTCAGCAGACTTGCCAAGATGGCCGGAAATGGTGCAGGTGTTAAGGCTCATTGCTCCACCCCGTCCAGCTTCATAATCAGGTTCGCGGCCTGAACAGAACCAAGGCCACCAACTCGCTTGTTTTCGGCTATATGCAGTTCCTTCATGAGCGCTTGCGTTCGCTTAAATCCGTATCCCGGCATTGCGTTTATAAGCTGTTTGACGCGCATACCGGCGTAAGCCTGTTCACATTCCAACGCACGCTGCACGACAATTGCCGCCGTGTAGATTCCATTGCTGATCTTTGCGCGGATTTCTGAACGTTCTTTGCGAATCCTCATTGCCTTTTCAAGGTTCGCTTGCCTTTGCTCTTTTGTCAGTTCTGGTGCTGTCATTTCAGCCCCTTTCATCCATGTGCCTGATAATTACTTCTTATCAGTCACTTGCTGTTTGTCTTGAAAGCCTTTTCGGTGTCGCACCTGCGCGTTTACGGTGGTGCGCGGTGCGCGTTCAAAATGCGCCATTGCAACTTCATTGCAACACCTCTTCAAGGTCTGCCGTGGCTTCCATGGCCGCTTGCTCGAAGACGCTTGCGGCGTATGCGTCGCGTCCCGGCAAGACGTGGGCGTAGATGCGAAGCGTGGTTGCTTCGTCTGCGTGCCCCAATCGCTCCGAAACGGTTTTCAGGTCTACGCCGTGGGTCAGAAGCCACGTTGCGTGCGTGTGCCGCAAGTCGTGGAAGACGAAGCCTTGCGGCATTTCGATTTTTCCGGCAAACGTCGTGAATGCGCGTGAAACGCTGTTAGGGCGAAGATAGCCGCCATCAACCGTGAGCAACGGCGCGTTGCTCGGCAGATCGCCGCAGAACAACCGGCGAAGTTCCATGAACGCATCAATGGTTTCAATGTCGCTTGTGGTAATGCCGATGTTGCGGCACTTACGGCCTTTGGTAACGTCGCGCCTGTAGGGCTTCTTGCCCTTCTTCTCAATGACGGTGCCGCCCACGTGGACGTACTTTGCAGCCCGGTAAATCTCGCCCGGACGCAACGCGCACACCTCGCCAACCCTCATGCCGGTTCTAAGCGAGAACCACGCGGCAAAGGCGTTCAGCGCCTTGCGCCACGTCCGCTTGTTCAAAACCTCTGGTTTCAGCAGTGGTTTTAACTGCGCATCCAGCTTGCGGAAATCGCCGATGTTGAGCGCTTGCGCTTCGTGGTGTTCAGGGCTTGGCTTCTCAACGTCAATGATCGGGTTTGTTTCGCATATGCCCGCTTTCACGAAGAACTTATATGCGCCGCGCATGAAGTTATGGACATTGATAACGCTATTGCGGGACAAGCCTTGCCCGCCTAGTTCCTTTGGCACCATCAAGCGTTGTTCGTAGCGGTTGAAGTCGGCGACGCGCAAATCACGGGCGTTTGAGGTTGCAAGGTACTTCCGGGCATACTTGGCAAATAGCCTATAGCTGCGCACGCTGTTAGGGCTTGCGCCGTTGCGCTCACTCATGGCCGTGTAATCGTCCAGCAGGTCGGCAATCAGCGCACTTGCTACTAGACCGTCAGCCGTAAGGTTAGCCGCCCAAGCGTTAGCCATTTCCTGCGCTTCCGCTTCGTCGTGCGCCGCCGGGAACTCTCTATAGGGCTGTATCTTCTTACCTTCTGGCGTTTGCCCAAGGTAGGGGCGTGCGTACCAGACTTCACGCGCCTTGCTCCATTTGACCTTGCAAGCGCTCATGGCTACGCACCCGCTATTTCAGGCAGCGGCTTGCTCTTCATGGTGCCCAAGCGGCTTTCAAGCGCAAGTAACTGTTGCCAGTAGCGCGGCAAGTGATCGTGAATAGCCCTCAACTCGCGTTGGTTCTTGTTCCGGCAGCACCAGCACGAAACGCGGTCTAGCACGTCATAAAGGCACACGCCGTCTTGCTCCCACGTGGCACCGTAGGCGCGGCAATATTCCAAGCAATCCGCTTCGGTATAGCCCCAATCCGCAAGCGGGAAGCGCTTATAGGGCTTGTGCTGCTTGGCAAGGCGCTTTTCTTCGTCCGCCGCAATTCCAACGTAGACGATTGCGCCTTTGCCCTCGGCGTAGCGGTCTAGGGCTGCGGTCTTCTCGGTAGTACCCCAGCGGCACGCGCCGCCGCACCATCCATAGCCGTACTTGTGTATTTCGCCCGTCTCGCGCGATTTCACCGGGTGAACGAACATCTTGTGCAAGAAGGGTTCTTTTGGCTTCAACTCCGTGTATTCAATGCCCATTGAAGCAAGCACCGGCAACATACGGTCACGTTCGCGGTAGATCGCTTCAAACTCCATGCCGGTATCGAAGAAAACAACTTCGTTAAGGTCTGGCGTGTTCTTTTCGTCCAGCAGCAAATGGAGCATCGCCAAGCTGTCCTTGCCCCACGACACGGACGCAATGAGCCATTGGCTTTCA
The DNA here is from genome assembly GCF_977072305.1 of Adlercreutzia sp. CNCM I-6207. NCBI lineage: Bacteria > Bacillati > Actinomycetota > Coriobacteriia > Eggerthellales > Eggerthellaceae > Adlercreutzia > Adlercreutzia sp. CNCM I-6207. The sequence continues at coordinate 28,535 of NZ_CDRVLZ010000015.1, read as the reverse complement.
GGTTGATTGCTGTTACTCATTGCCGCCATCCTCAAACACGCCGCCTTTGGCGTACCAAGCAGTATCAAAACCTTTGGTTTCGGTGGTGGTCTTCGGCTCGATTTCCTCAATCAGAAAATCAATGCACTGCTTGCACTTTTTCAGGTCTTGAACGCCGTTCTTGCGAATCCAGCGCCATAGGTACTTGAACGCGCAGCCCCACCAGTAAAGCGCGATGGGCGCAAGGTTCACGGCCTTGCCGTCGTTGGCGCATGGCTGCAAGCAATAGCCCGTGCCCATCATCGCCGCCATAGCGTCCTTGCACTCAATGCCGCCGCTGGTGTAGTGGCTAGGGTGCGAAACCGCGTCTTTGGCGGCTTCGATCTGCTGCAAGCTAACGTCGCTCATAGCGCCACCCCCAGCGCTCGCAGACGGTCGCCATAAAGGGCGCGTGTGTCATCTGCTGGCGGTACTTCGTCCGGGTGCTTCGCGTCGTGGTCGATGATTTCCCGGTACATATCGCGGCAAACCTTTTCCACGCTGTCAACGTCCGCGCGGCGTTGCTGGTATTCGTCCAGCGGTGCCGCTATATGCTCGCGCCTGATCTCCACGGTGGGCACGGCATCGAAGCGAAAACGCGCGGTTATGTCGAACTCGCAAAGCAAGCTTGGGTACTCTCCAAGCAGATTGCTTGCGTGGTCGCGTATGTATTCCCCCGCTTGCTCAATGGCTTCAATGAAGCCTTGCCGGGTGCTTAAATCCGGCCAAGTGTCTTTTGCCATATTCTGACCTTCCTAGATTTCGCCGCATTCGCGGTTCTCGTGGCCGCTGTGGCCGTCTTTTGGTGTTTTGTGGGTATCTGTAGCCCTTTACGCCTTTTTGGCGCTTCTGCGCGGCTCTGGTTCGCTGTCGCATTCCGCAACAAAGCTGCCGTCGTATGAAGTGACCTCTTCCGTTTCCGGCAGGAAACCGCCAAGGAATCCAAGAACGCGGGCTTTTGACCAACCACCGCTTGCGCAGACGGCTTGGCGCTGCATTTCCTCAACCAGTTCACGCCGGTAAGCCGCCATGCGGCCACGGCTGGCGTTCTCCAATTCCTCAATCCGCACTTCAAGCGTGGCGGCGCGTGCCTTTTCCTGCTTCAGGTTGGTTTGAAGCTGCTTCTTGCTCTGCTCCAAAGGCTCGATCTTTGATGCGGTGCTTTTCCGCTCTGATTCGCTTTGCCGCGCGAACTCTTCCGCCGCCCGAAGCTTCGTTGTCTTTTCCTGCAACGTCTCTTCAAGCGATTCAATACGGGCTTTCGCGCCGTCAAGCTGCTTCGCAAGATCAAGCTTTTCTTGGTAGGTCGCATAAACCATCTGTTCAAGTTCGGCGGCGCTCATGCTCGGTTGCTCGGCTTCCTCATTGCATTCAACGCGTTTGAAAAGTCCCATGAGATACCCCCTAACAAGCCAGCGCGGCAGCGTATGCCGCCGGGTCTGCAATCGCACTGCGCGGAATGCCGCGCGTGCAATTCATCCACTCTTTGAGCCAGCGCATGAAGCCGCGCAAGAACGGTTGCACGTTGTTGTCATCAGCCCAACCGGCAATGCCTATGAAGCCGTCGCCGTTGAAGCTGACCGCTTCGCGGCCTTGCCAATAGCGGCCATCGACGCGCAAAAACGCTTCGTAAATCCCCGGACGTTCCGTTGATACACTGATGTTCGGGGCGTGCTTTTTGAGACATGACGGCTGCATGAGCATGAGCAATTCGCCCTTGCTGGCTAGCTTGCGGTCATGCCTTGCGCACTCAATGGCTATGAAGCCTTGCAAAGCCCGAATGTCGATGCCGCACAAGTCCGCATAGGTCAAGCTGCGGTTGAACGCATCGCGCACCTGACCGCGCGTCAACTTATCCGATAAGGCCATCACAAGCCCCCTTCGCGTGCTTTCCGTGGCGCTTGCTGATTGAGCCAAGCAAGCCATCTTCGGGCGTGCGCTTGTCCTTCCATGCAAGGTTCTTGCACTTCCAGCACGGTTCACCCTCGTTGGCGAACCAATCAAGCGGGCGTTGAATGCCGCACTTCGGGCATTCCCGTGTCTTAACGTGGTTTTCGTAATGAACTGGCATGGTCAAAATCTCCAATCTTGCCGAATGTGTAAAACTTTGTGGAAAACGCGTTGAAAACTGCAAAATCAGGCTTTAAGGAACGCGGAAGCGATTTCATGCCCAGAAAGAAGAACCAAGAAAGAGAAACTTTCTTGTTAGTCAACGTCACAAGCAACAGGCATTCGGTTTCGGTTTCGGTTTTATGACCGAAACCGAATGCCTTAGACCTAGATATAGACTTAGGCATAGATATTGCTTTCGCAGTTTTTTAATGGTCGGTTTTGCATATCGGAAACCCTCGGTTTTCCGTGTGGTTTTCGTTCTCGCGCTTTTCATGGGTCTATCAGGCGTTTTGGTTTGGCTGTGGGTTTTTGCGCGGTCTGCCGCCCTTGCGTCCGGCTGCACGTTTCTTGCCGAAACTAAGCGCGTTTTCGTGCATCCGGGGATTTTCCAAGCACCCGTTTTCATCGGTCTGCAAAAGCCCGATGCTTAGCAACTGATCTACGAACGCCGTAACCTCTTCGATGCAAAGCAGTTCGCAGAAGTTGGAGCCGTCGCCGAATTGCAGCACGTCGCCCAGAATCAACTTATCTTCTTCGGTGCTGAACGGGATTACGTGCCCTTTGTTGGATGCCAGAAGTTCGCACACGCGCCACCAACGCCCGTAACCGCTCCAACCAAGCCGCCTGATAAGGCGCTGGCACTTAATGTCATTGGACGCGTTGGAATCGTGCGGGAAGTACGCCAAGCGGTCTTGCGCAAGTTCGCTTGCGTTAGGCATCTTCGCGCCCCTCTGCTTCGGCGTGCATTGCGGCAACCCTCGCGGCTACCTCGTCGTGCTTGCTGTCCTTGCGGCGAAGGTAGATTGCGCCAGCTTGCTTGATGCTGCCGGTGACAGCGGCCATTTGGCGCTGCTCGGTCAACTTGGGTTCTTCGATGATCGCCGCCGCGAGAACCAAACCGGCTTGCAGACCGGCGAACAGCGCCGTTGAATCAAGCTTGATGGTTTCGCCGGTATCGGCGTTGACTATGGCAACATCGGCACCCACGCAATCAAGCAGCGCGAAAGTGTCCGTGATGCGCTCTTTGGCTTTCTTCGTGTTGGTCATCATTTCTTTTCGTCCTTCCTGTCGAACATTGATTTGCGCGTCTCTATGCGCAAGTCGGGGTTGTTTTCAAGCAGCCACCGCGCAAGCAGCGGGGTAACTGTGTTGTTGATGCTGTAGTGGTGCGTGATGCCGTGCTGGTCGGTGTAGGGCACCGCTACAAGCCTGTAAGCGCTCTCGTATCGCACGCGCTCAATTAGGTACTTCGTGGACACCCGCAAGCCGCGCCGGTGGATGGCAAGCGCCGTCAACTCGATTTCGTGCGCCGCCTTGGGATTGACCCGCAACCACTCGTTGAACAACTCGCGGTAGCTTTCAGCTTTGAGCGGCACCGGGAACACAAAGGCGCGTTCTTGGGCTATGACGGCTTCCACGGGCTGCGTGTAGTCATCAACGTTCATAGCGGTGCTGCCTTTCAAGGCGTGCCAGCAAGCAATCAAAGGCGAAGCGGGCTTGCTCATACGTGGCAGTGAACGGCACCGGCAACGGGTGGCGAACGCGCACACCGCCGCCCTGCTCAATGTAGGCCGTCCAGAATCCGCGCTTGTCGCGCTCGAATGTGGCTTTAGGCATAGCGCTTCACCAGCTACACGATCACGGCAGCTTCAACGACGATGCAAAGAGCCGTCAGCCAAAGCCCGTAGGTGTCGCCAAGCCAGATTTGGAAGGTGGCAACGGCCATGGGCAAGATGCCGGACATTGTGAGCGCTAGGAAAGCCATAACGGCAATGCGCTGCCAAAGGCGCGGCCAACGTGCTAAGATTTCTTCGTCAAATTGCGGCCAGCATTTTTGACGTGCAAGCGTGCGGGTTCCAGCCGTGCGCTTGCTTCGTTTTTGTGGCGGCATCGTAAAGCGGTTGCAAGGCTTTGAAAGAAAGCCGCTTGCGTTGCATCCAGCTTGCCGCCCTCGCGGTCGGTAACCATTATCAAAACCAAAGGTTTTAGCGCTGGTTTTCATGGTGGTTAACCTTCGCTTTCGGTCGTGGTTTGGTCATTGGTTTTTCTCCTTTCTTAGAACCAACGCGCTAGACCGATGCCCGTTAAGCTGCTGCAAAAGGCACGATGCCTAGCAATTCGTCTGCCGTGCATTCGTACAACTTGCAAAGCTGAATCAGGCGTTGCGCAGTGGGTGACGTTTTCCCGTTCTCCCATGAACCAAGCGTGGTGATGGATACGCCAAGGCGCGTTGCCGCTTCTTGGGCGGTATAGCCCTTGCGCTCGCGTGCTTTGCGATAGTTGCCCATAATTCCTACCCCCTTTCTTTCTGCTCGTATAAGCCTTTGTGTTTCCAAAATAAACCAAACGGCTTACTTTGTGGTTTAGATAATAAGCCGAACGGTCTAGCGCGTCAACAATATTTTGTATACAATTATCCGCAAGGCTCACAAGCGGGAAAGGTTAGGCAAATGGATAACGAAAATGTAAAACGCCTGATTGGTTCGCGTATAGCGATTGCACGCAAAGCCGCTGGCTTGAATCAAGATCAAGTAGCGGAAGCAATCGGCGTGCATAAGCAGACTATTTCACGTTGGGAAAGCGGGAAACGTGCGCCCAATGGTGAGGAAATCAGGTTGCTAGTTAACCTGCTTCATTGCTCCGCTGATTTCATTCTTGGTCTGTCGGACACAATCACGATTCCCGAACAATAGAAAAACCCCGCGCAGGTTTGACGGCTGGCGCGGGGCAATACCAAATAGGCAAGGTGATTTTATCATGGTCAAACGTAGAGCGGCTATATACGCCCGCTTTTCGTCACACAACCAACGGTCGGAAAGCATCGAAATACAGGTTGACGCTGGCACCCGCTACATAGCTGAAAACGGCCTTGAACTGGTGAAGATATATGCGGACTACGCCAAGACGGGGCGCAACACTGACCGGCGCGAATACAAACAGATGATGAACGATGCCCGGTTAGGGCTGTTTGATTATGTGGTGATCTACAAGGTGCCGCGCATCATGCGCAACCGTGACGAAATGGCGCTAACGCGCATCATGCTGCGCAAAGCCGGTGTTGAAATACTCTACGCCGGTGAGGAAATCGCCAGCGGTTCGGCTGGCGTGCTGCAATTGGGAATGCTCGAAGTGCTGGCCGAATGGGAAAGCGCCATAGACAGCGAACGCATCATTGACGGCATACAGAAGAACGCGCAAAGGTGCATGGCGAATGGCCGCACGCTCTACGGTTGGGACATTGTAGAAGGGCGCTACGTTATCAATGACCGCGAAGCTGCGGTGCTGCACAAAATGAAAAACATGGTGTTTGCAGGTTCGATAATCGCCGAAGTGGTCAGGGCTGTTGCAAACGTGCGCACACGTCAGGGAAAGCCCATTAACCATGATCGCGCTAAGAAGCTGTTGTTGCGCCCGCAAAATGGCGGCACGTATAGCTACGCCGGGCACGTGGTTGAAGGTGGAATGCCCGCGCTCTGGCCGAAAGCTGAACAAGATATGCTAATAAGCATCTTAGGAAATCCGCGCCCGCGTCGCCGCGTAGACCACGCCGCAGAATGGCCGCTAACCGGCAAGCTGTATTGCGCAGAGTGCGGCAACACTCTTGCCGGAACGTCCGGCACCGGCAAAAGCGGCACGGTCTATGCCTATTACAAGTGCAAGAAGTGCAAGCGCACTTTCAGACGCGACATTTTGGAAGATGCCATAGTTGACATGACCATATGCGCCCTAGAGCGCCCCGACGTGCGCAAGCGCATTGCCGACGGCATGGCAACCTATGAAGCCACTATGGAAGATGCGCCGCTTGAAAGCGAGCGCCTACGCAAGGAAATAAAAAGGATTGATGCCGCGTTTGAACGAATCTGGCAAGCCATAGAAGACGGCATAGCGCCACCGGGCGGCAAAGAACGCATTGAGGATTTGAAAGCCCGCAAAGATGCGTTGGAAACCGAATATCAGATAGCCAAGGCCAATGAAAACATTGAACCGGGCTTTTCGGAATTGATGGACTGGCTAGACAATGTAGCCGAAGAAATGAACCCGCAAGAAATCCTAACAATGTTTGTGCGGGCGGTGCAGATCGACAAAGCCGAAGTGCGGTTGTACTTCGCCTTTGACTATTACGGCGACAATTTCACGCCGCCAAAAAAAGACGAACACCAGTTAAAACGGTGTTCGTCTAATTCTCCTATGGTGGAGCCTAGGGGGATCGAACCCCTGACCTCATGGCTGCCAGCCATGCGCTCTCCCAGCTGAGCTAAGGCCCCGAAAAAGTGCGAGGACTATATTAACACAACGGACGCGACGCGCAAGAACTTTTTTCAGGAATTTTGGAAATTCCCGCTAGCGGCGCTCGCGTCCCTCGCAGCTCCGGCTTTACTCGGCCTCAGATGCGGCGACGATCTGGTCGATGATGCCGTCCAGGGCGCCTTCCACCTCGTAGGCCTCTACCTTGCCTTCGTCCACCAGACGGGCGAAGGTCGGATCCATCGGCAGCGTGGCCACCGCAGGGATGTCGTACTTCTCGGCCACGGCCGCGCCCTGGGGCTCGCCGAAGATGTGGTGCTCCTTGCCGCACTCGTCGCACTTGAAGTAGGCCATGTTCTCCACGAGGCCCACCACCGGCACCTCCAGCGACTTCGCCAAGTTCACGGCCTTACCAACGATCATGGCCACAAGCTCCTGGGGAGCCGACACGGTGACGATGCCGTCCACGGGCAACGACTGGAAGACCGTCAGGAACACGTCGGAAGTTCCCGGAGGCATGTCGACGAACATGTAGTCCACATCGCCCCAGTTCACCTCCTGCCAGAACTGCTTGATGGCGCCGGTGACGACCGGGCCGCGCCAGGCCACGGGCATGTCGCCCTCGGGGAGCATCAGGTTCACGGACATAACCTCGATGCCGCTGGCGGACTTCGCCGGATTAATGCCGTCGGCGTCGGCCGTAAGCCGGCTGTCCACGCCAAAGGACTTCGGAATGGACGGGCCGGTGATGTCGGCATCCAGAATGGCCACTTTGTGACCGCGCTTGTTCATCTCGGAGGCGAGCAGGCTGGTGACGAGGGACTTGCCCACGCCGCCCTTGCCGGACACGACGCCGATCACATGCTTGACGTTGGTGCGCTTGTTGGGCGCAAGGGTGCTGGGGCCAGCCTCGGCGGTGCGATCGCCGCAGCCGGAGACGCCGCAGCTGGAGCACTCGTGGGAACATTCTTCTGCCATGATTCCTTCTTTCTCTTCTCGAGTGGCCGCGCACTTCGCGACCAGGGTAGTTCGCAGGGCATCATAGCACAAACCCCGAGGCATCCTTTCGACACCTCGGGGTTCTTGAACGTCGTAAGAACAAAAGACAGACCGCTTCGGAAAACACGCGCCGGCGCTTAGAAATCCTCGGGCATGTCCTTGCCATCGCCGGATGCGTAGAAGGTGGCCTCGGCAGCCAAATCGCGGATCGATTTTCCCTCGTGGAACGGCAGATCCAGGAACTCGGCGATGGTGGGCACGAGCGGGCTGCAATCGACGTAGTGACCCTTCTCGTTGAACTGGTTGGTATCCTGCGCGCGCCAGTACTGGTCGTTCACGTCGGTCAGGTAGTACAGCCCGTCGGCCACTTCCATATAAGCCGAGTGATTCGTGTGCAGGTAGGTGGGCAGCTCGTCGATGGTGATCTCGAGGGCTTCAACGTCCTTCTTCCCCATTAAGGCTCCTTTGCTCCGATGAGGGTGGGTCACTGCTGGTTCTATGATAGCGCGATCGGCGGCCTGTGGGCGTATCTACGCGAATTAGTCATCGAAGAAGGTCGAGGCAACGCGAGTGGAAGCGGCGGCGTCCTTTGCATAGAAGTCGGCGCCGATCTGCTCGGCGAACTCCTGCGTGATGACCGCGCCGCCCACCATGACCGCCACACCAGGAAGCTGCTCGTGAACGAGAGCGATCGTGCGCTCCATGGCGCCGACCGTGGTGGTCATGAGCGCCGAAAGCCCGATGAGACGCGCGCCGGTGTCGCGGGCGGCAGCCACGATGGCCTCGGGGGCGACATCGCGGCCCAGATCGATGACCGTGAAGCCGTAGTTTTCCAGAAGCATCTTCACGATGTTCTTGCCGATGTCGTGGATGTCGCCCTGCACCGTGGCCACGATAATGGCGCGGTCGCTTTCGGCGGGGACGTGCGCGTCGCCTTCCGTAGGGGCGGGGCTTGCGCAGCCCTTGCGAGGGGTGACTGCACTCGAGCCCGAGGGGCGACCAAGGTCGCCCCCTACGGGGGTGGCTTCAGCGGCACTTGCGCCGACTGCCCGAGCGCGGTCGCGAATGAGATCGAAGCCGGCTTTCACGGCTTCGGCGGAGGCCATGAGCTGGGGCAGGAAGAACGCGCCCTCGTCGTATTTCTGGCCGACCACGTCGAGGATGGGAACGAAGATATCGTTGATGATGGCCAGGCCGTCGTGGGTCTCCAACAGCCGCTCCGTGGCCGTTGCCACCGGTGCCTTGCGTCCTTCCAGCACGCATTCGGCCAGATGGGCGACGGTGTCCGCCGCATCGGTGAAGGCTTCCGTTATCGGAACGGGACAGCCCTTTGGAACCGAGGGGCGACCGAGGTCGCCCCCTACGGGGGTGGAGCCGGTGGCTGCGACGCCGTTGCGCATCCCCTCCGTAGGGGCGGTGCTTGCGCCGCCCTCCCGAGTGGTAGCCGCGTCCGCAGCCGAGGGGCGACCGAGGTCGCCCCCTACGGGGGTGGATCCGGCGGCAACTTCGTAAGGGTCGCTCGCGTTCGCGTAGGCTTCCAAAAATGCCCGGCAGCCCGTATCCTGGCCGTTCAAGATGCGGAACGTCGCCACGGTGTCGCGGTAGCGGACGTTCAGGGGGTTCAAAATGGGCATGTCGAGGCCGGCCCCGAAGGCGGCAGCGAGGAACGTGCTGTTCACGAGCGGCCGCGCTGGCAGACCGAAGCTGACATTCGACACGCCGAGCACCGTGCGCACGCCGAGACGTTCCTTCACCAAGGTCACTGCACGCAGAATCTCACGCACCTCATCCTGGTTGGTGGCGGCGGCCATGACGAGGCAGTCGATGGCCACGTCCTCGCGCGGGATGCCGTGAGCCTCGGCGGCAGCCACAATGCGCTCGGCGATGGCCAGGCGCTCTTCGGCCGTGGGAGGGATACCGTTTTCGTCCAGCGTGAGGCCGACCACCGTGCAACCGTAGCGCGCCACCACGGGCAGCACGGTGGCGAGGTTGTCGGCCTTGCCGTTCACGGAGTTCACCATGGGGCGGCCCGCATAGGCGCGAGCCGCGGCTTCGATGGCGGCCGGATCCGATGAGTCCAGCTGCAGCGGCAGAGGCACGGTGGCCTGCAACGCGCGCGTGACCTGCGACAAGAGCGCCGGCTCGTCAAGACCCGGCACGCCCACGTTCACATCGAGGATATCGGCGCCGGCGCGCTGCTGGGCGGCCGCCTCGGCCACCAGGTAGTCCACATCACCCGCTTGCAGAGCCGCTTTCAGCTTCTTCTTCCCCGTCGGGTTGATGCGCTCGCCGATGACGGCGATGCGCGCCTCGCCCTCGGGCAGCGACACCATCTGCTGCGCCGAGGTCACCGCGAAGGCAGGACAATAACGCAGGTTGGGGACGCTGAACGCCGAGAGGCCCTTCGGCTCGCTTTGCTCCCCCCAAGCAACACGGGAAGAAGCGGAGCCCGCGGAAACAGCTGTCGCAGAGGAGGCCACAGAAGTGTGTGCTGGAACGGAGACGGATGCAACCGCGGGGAGCGGCCGCACATCGATGAGCGCGCGCAGAGCAGCAATATGGTCGGGCGTCGTGCCGCAGCAGCCGCCTACGACCGTGGCACCGGCATCCATGATCGCTTCCATGGCCTGGGCAAATTCGTTAGGGCCCACGTCGAAGACGGTCTCGCCATCCTGAATGCGGGGCAAGCCCGCGTTGGGTTGCGCCATGACGAGGGCGCGGTCGTGCGGCGCGAGCTCCCCCACGAGCGGCGCCAGCTCCGTCGGCCCGAGCGAGCAGTTGAGTCCCACGGCCGAGGCGCCGAGCGCCGACAGCGTCGTGGCGGCGATGGCCGGCGTCGTGCCGAGGAAGGTGCGGCCGTCCTCGCCGAAAGTCATGGTGGCGAACACCGGCAGCGTCGTACTTTCCACCGCAGCGAGCACGGCAGCCTTGGCTTCCAGCAGGTCGGCCATGGTTTCCACGACGATGAGATCGCAGCCGGCCGCCTCGGCGGCGCGGGCTTGTTCGGAGAAGATGTCGAGGGCCTCGTCGAAGGTGAGGGTTCCCAAAGGCTCGAGCAGCGCGCCGGTCGGCCCGATGTCGCCGGCCACCAGCGGCGCCCCGGCCGCCCGAGCGTTGGCCGCGGCCGCCGCGTACACCTCGGTCACGGTAGCGCCGGCGTTCGCGAGCTTCAAGCGGTTGGTGTTGAACGTGTTGGTGGTGATGCAGTCGGCGCCAGCTTCCACATACTGACGCTGAATGGCCACGATGGCCTCGGGGTGCGTGAGGTTCAGCAGATCCGGCACCGCGTGGACGGTATGGAGCCCAGCGGCCTGGACGAGAGTGCCCATGCCGCCATCGAACAGCAGGTAGGTGCGCCCGGCCAGGGCCTCGGCCAGGTGGGCGTCGGTCACGGTGAGCTTACGCGGGGTTGCCATAGCAGGTCCTTCCTTCGGCGCGCAGGGCGCACGTATCGGCGACGGGGCAGGTGGAGCAGCGTATCCCCTCCGTAGGGGCGGTGCTTGCGCCGCCCTCCCGGGCGGAATTCGGATGGGAACGCAGGCCGATAACCGCCGTGATGGATTTGGTTGGAACGAGAAGGTGCGCCGCCGTAGCGTGGATCCCCAGAGCACGGTCGGCGCCACTTGCGACAAGAAAGGCTGGCTGGCAACTCAGCGACAGGTCGCCATAGCCAGGGCTGAAGCGCGATGTGGCGGCCAGGTTCCGCGCCGTGGCCTCTTCCACGATATGCGCGTTCAGGACATTGGCCGCCTGCTCGACGAGGGATGACGCGCAGGCATCCACGAGCAGGCCGTCCGTCGCGCTGAGGGCCCGCTCGCGACGCAGCAGCATCTCGCTTTGCATCCCCACCGTCACCGCCAGCAGCACCACGCGCGCGCAGCCTTCCACATGGCGGGCGATATCGCGGCCCGGCAACAACGCAAGGGCTTCCGACGCGCCCATCTCGCGGTACACCCCGCGCGGGACGAGCTCCTTTTCGCACAAGCAAGCCGCGCGTTCCAGCCTTTCGCGCAGATCCCCCAGCTTCTGGCCGCGATGGCCCAGAAACGCCAGGGCCTCTTCCCTATCGACGCGCGCTTTCAGTTCCACGGCGTCACCATCCTCCAACAACGTCGGAGGCTCTTAGGCACAGCGCCTTCGGCACGGCTCTCGAGATGGCGGAAAAGACAACCACGGTGTTCACCGAAGTCCGGCAGCAGCGACCGCTTCGGCGGCGGCGCAGGCGATATCGGGCTGGTTCATGGCATACACGTGCAGGCCGTTGACGCCGTGGCGACCGAGGTCGACGAGCTGGTTGCAGGCGTATTCGATGCCCGCCTGGCGCAGGGCCACCGGATCGTCCTCGTACTTCGCCAAAAGCTTGATGATGGGCGCCGGCAGTGAGCTGCCACAGAGGAACACCATGCGCTGGATCTGCGATTTCCCCAGAAACGGCATGATGCCGCACGAGATGGGGGCCGCAACACCCGCAGATTCGGCCGCCTCGCGGAAGCGATAGAAGTCGTCGTTGTTGAAGAACAGCTGGGTGATGAAGAAGTCGGCGCCGGCATCTTGCTTCGCGCGCAGATGACGGATGTTCTCGCGCGGATCCAGACAGTCGATATGCCCTTCCGGATAAGCCGCCGCGCCCACGCACAAGCCGGCCGCTTTCAGGCGCGGGTGAGCTCGTAGGCATAGCGAAAATCGGCCGGCTCCTGGCCGGGCGCAAGATCGCCGCGCAAAGCGAGCACCGTTTCAACCCCGGCCGCGCGCAGGGCTTCCACTTCCGTCGCCACCAATGATGCCGTGGCGCTCACGCAGGTGAAATGCGCGACAGCGGGTGTAGCCGCCTCGTTCTGAATAAGTTCGGCGATGGCCACCGTCTGGCCGCCGTGCCCGTTGCCGCTGCCGCCGGCCGAGCAGGTCACCGAGATGAAATCGGGAGATGCAGCGCGCAGGCCTTCCACGACCTTGCGGGCCGCGTCCAGCGTGAGCTGACCCTTCGGCGGGAACATCTCCACCGAGAAGGGGATGCGCCGCGCGCGGCTCTCGGACACTTCCGTGCAGGCTGCGCCAGCCTCTTGGGCTACGGCCACGCGCCCCGCGCGGCTTGCGGGCAAACGATCCTCGCGGCAGCTTTCGAAAATGCGGGCGACGGTTTCCATGAACAGCGTGTCTCTTTCCTCGTGCGAATCTCCTGCGCGTCGCGTGAATCGCTCCCGTGCGTCGCGCAAGGCTCCTGCGCGTCGTGCGAATCCTCCGGCATGTCGCGCGCGCCAAATCTTCCACGCGCTATTATAGAGAGGAACCGGCCTTCGCGCCCGAGTCTATCGCTCGCTGGATAGGCAAAAGGGCGATGGAGGGCCATGGCATCTCGCGAAAGGAGCCCCGCGTTGCGCATCGGCATCATCTCGGACACCCACGGCTCGCTGGACCCGCGCGCCTACGCGGCGCTGGCAGATTGCGACCACATCATCCACGCCGGCGACATTTGCGGGCCGGCCATTCTGCGCGAGTTGGAAACCCTGGCCCCCGTGACAGCCGTGCTCGGCAACAACGACTTCGACGAGTACGGCAGCGAGGTAGGACATTTCGCACATCCAGTTTTGGGCGGCGTGCGCTTCCTCGTGGGCCACAAGCCGGGCGACGTGCGCGTGAGCTTCGCCGGCTCGGCGGCACTCGCACCCGGAGACCCGCTGCCCGACGTCATCGTGCACGGGCATACCCACGTACCCGAACTCGTGGTCGGCCCCGCGGCGCGGCCCGCGAGCATCTATTTGTGCCCCGGCGCCGTGTACCGCCCCCGCAGCGATTTCGGCCGCACCATCGCGAAAATGGACGTGGAAGACGGCCGCATCCTGCACACCTGGATAGAGAACCTCGACGGGAAAGTGCTGTTAGAGGCTTAGGCTCGCATTTTGCAGCTTTGCGTCCTCGATTTTGTAGCCGCAAATTGACGGTTGTGAAATAACAAGCGTCAATTTGCGGCTAGAACGAGGCGAAATCGCTCGCAGCACGACGAAAAGTAACCCCGAATCGACGATGTTTATTTCAAAACCGTTTATTTGAGGCTAGTTTTTGAGATCGCCTTCTCTCGCGGCAATCTGTCAAAATTTTTCCGTAAACTGTAAAAATTTTTGACAGTTTTAGACGCCGAGGCCCACGGTGAGGTGGCTCATGTAGAAGGTGAAGCGCATGAGGAAGATCGCGACGAAAGCGAGGATGCTGGCGACGGCAAGGAGTGCTGGGGATTGGCGACGCTCGCACTTGATCGCGGTGCACCAGGCGAGGGCAAGGGCGGAGACGAGCTCGTTTTCGATGCCCTGCAGCTGGAAGCCGAGAACGGCGTACACCGCTACGTTGGCCGCGCACGCCGTCGTCGCGAGGGCGAGCAGGATACGCGCCCCGCGACGACTCGAGAAAACGCGCGCCTGCGCGAGGAAGATCATGGCGGCGAGGCCCTGGTAGAAGAGATGGCCGGCCGCCGCCTCCAAGGCTTCCAGATAGTGCGGCGCCCAGGTGAGCAGGTGGTCGCGCAGGTACTCGTCCGCAAGCTCACGACGCTCGAACTTGGCGGAGGTGGTGGGTTGGCCGAACCAGATACCCTGGTGACGATTGCGGCGCTGTACCTTCTCGGCATCATGTACTTCATCGGCCAGGGAGGCTTCCGCCGCGTGCTGGCCGGCACCGACATCAACGAGATCGAGCTATTGGCCCTCCAGCGCGGCGGGAAGAAAGGGTCTGCAAGCCGCGTGATCGCCCGTACCGATAGCGCAGCCGCCATGACCGACGCACCATCCGCCGCCTCGGAAGCATCAGCATCTGTTTCTGAAGAAGGTGTCGAAGGAAAGGATGCCGCAATCGCGGATCCCCTCCTCTGCGCTGCCGACACCGTCGGCACGCAAGCCGAAAGCAGAGATCGCGCGCAGGGAGCGCCTCATAGCGCATCGTCCGGTAGCACTGCAGCTACCCGAGATGGCGCTGCCTTTCGCGACCGTTTCTCGAAGCAGATGGCGGCAGTGCGCGAGTTCTACGGCCTATCGGCCCGCGAGGCGGAGGTGGCCGAGCTCATCGCCCGCGGCAACACTGTGGCCCACATCGCCGAGCTGCTGTTCGTCTCCGAGAACACGGTGCGCACCCATTCCAAGCGCATCTACGTCAAGCTGGACATCCACAAGCGTCAAGAACTCATCGCCCTCGTAGAAAGCTTCGAACCCGAAGGGCGATAAAAGCAGGCACGATTCTGAACGCAGTGCGTTCAGAATCGAGATAAACTGCAGGGCGCGTGCCCCTTCTATCGCTCCAGCAGCTGCTCCATGGTGCAACGCAAGGCACGGGACAGGCGATAGAGGGCTATGCCCTGGGCCTTGTTGATGTCCTTCTGTCGCTGCTCGTATAGCTGGATGGAGCGGACGCCCACCCCCGATGCCTTTGCTAGTTGCGATTGAGAAAGACCTGCCGCCTCGCGCAGAGTTCGCAAGTTGGTGGCCTTCGCGCGCTCGGTGCGCATCTCGTCGAAGATGTCGACAAACTTGCTTTCAGGTGCCTCGTGCAGCGGCCAATACATGGAGCGAATCTCGTCATAGGTGGCAGTCGCGAAGATGGACCGGTAGGAGCAACCCGTGACCATCTGGTAATGCGCAAGCACCCACCCGACCCAGAAATCCGGCGTCCGGTCATAGCGAAGACACGGCGCGGGCACTTCATCGCACGGGAGCAGAGGCACCATGATGCGCAGTAAGTCATAGGACGACTTGCCCGCCACGTACACCGGATTCTGCTTTTCAAACTCCTCGGCCAAACCTGACGCCATGAACGCCTGGGCCACCTGCTCGCCCGTGCACCCGGCCAAGTTCACCCCGATATCGAAAACGAATGCCAGCACTTCTTGCAGATCGTGAGCATAAGGCGAAGGCGGCAGCTCGACGACGGCGTATCGATACTCCCCCATGGCCTACCCCTCCCTCATCAAGTCGAGCATGTACACATCGTTGGGGTCAAAGGGCTCCTTGTGCAGAATGCGATCGAAGTCCTGGCGCGCCTTCTCATCTCGCCTCATGCGCTTCTCATGCCAGAGCGATGCTGACGCGGGCTCGGCTCCTACGAACCTGAGCGCCCCGAAGGCTGCCTCACTCACCGCAACCACCTGACGTCCCAGCCCACCAAGCTTCATCGCGCGCTCAAGCTGTGCGAGACTAATGCGATTCTCCAGAAAAGCCCGGGCAAAAGAAAAGTAGGAGTCGTCAGCACGGTAGCCCACGACCACGTCCGCTTCGCCCAACTCCGACGGGTATCGGGCCGCCACGTAGGACTTAGCGGACTCCATAAGACTCGTCGGAACGTCGAACTGTCGATTGGCGAAAAGCACCGCGAGCCATTCGATGGTACCGTAAGGCTCGGCGTCCAGATCCACCACGCGCAAGCCCGCGAGCTCAAGGTCATAGGCGTTCGCAAACCCATCCTTTGCCTTCGGGCAGGCCCATTCGCAGGCAAGCTCGAACGACTCCGTGCAATAGAAGCCCAAACCGTAGTCGTTGTAGGGATTGCCCACGCCAAAAAGGGGGCGCTTCACTCGAATTGGCGACCCATGGTACAAGCGCAGCACTTCGCTCATAGTAGCCATCCTATCTATATCGCTACAGTGATATAGATACTAGCACGAAAACATAGCCAGATCAATTTCCCCATTGTCTGCGAAGGTTGGAAAATGTGCTTTTTTGGATGAGGGTCTGACCTGGTATTATTCGAGTTTTACCAGGTCAGATAGGGAGTTTTTAGAATTCGAAAAAGCACATTTTCCAAGTCAATCGACCCACCATGACACCTTTTCCAAATCGCGATCCAGATAAGCACATTTTCCAGATTCCCCGGAGAAGGGAGTCAGCCTCGCATGCGTTCGCGAGAAAGGTGCCCTACTCCGTGACGCGTTTGCGGTCGGGGTTGAGCAGGGCGCCGGCGAGGGTGGCCACGGTGGAGATGCCGCCGGCGATGCGCAGCCACAGCGCCGTGCTCTGGCAGGCCATGTCGGCGCTCTTGCAGACGCCGATGGAGAGTGGCGTGTCGAAGGTGAGCAGCACGATGGCGAGCGACAGCAGCACCAGCGCCACGGTCATGGGCCGCTTCGTCACGAGGGCCGCCACCGCCACGGCGGCCAGAATAAGAGCAAGCAGCAGTTCGACCTTCGCCGTATAGGTGCAGCGCATGGGCACCATGTTGCCGTTAGCCAGTTCAAGCGTGCCCGAGCACACCGGCGCCCACAGAAGCACGGCTCCGCACACTATGGCGGCGCAGATAAGCGCCGCGATGGGCGCCAGCAGTTGCAAGTTCTTCATGAGTTCCCCTTTCAAGCGATGACGGCGATGCCCTTGGGACTCGCCAATCCTTCAATCGTATTCAGCAGCGCCAGCGACGGCGCATCCACCACGTGCACTTGGCCGCCGATGCTGTTGCCAACCAGCAGCGTCTTCTCGTCGGGAGCAAGTACGAGCGTATCGATGCCCACACCCAAAGACAGACGCCCCGTCTCGTTCCAGTCGGCGTCGAAGGCCACCAACTCCCCATCGTCGCGGGCGATGGCCCACACCGCAGAGCCGTCAGAGGCCTGAGCCACGCCGGCGACAGACTGGCCCACCGGCACCTCCTGCACGCGTTTGCCCGAGGAGCGGTCGAGCACATACAGGTCGCTCACCTGCTGCTCGCCCTCCCCTCCCACGCCGGCCAGAAGCAGCTGCACTCCATCGGCGGACACGAGGATCTGGCGCGGGCCCACAACCCCGTCGAAGGCCTCGATTTCCTCGCCCGTCGCAAGGTCGACGCGAGCCACGTCGAAGGTGCCGTAGTTGGCGCAGTACAGCAAATTCCCCTCGGGAGCCAACGCCAACGCCACGGTGCGGCGCCCCGCCCCCGGTTCAAAGGTGCAGCAAGGGGGCGGATCGGTGCGGCCGCTGAATCCCAATGCGCTAAGCTCCATCGTGCCCACAAGCGATTGCAGCGCCACGTCGATTACATGAACGCTGTTGGCGAAGTAGTCGCCAACATAGATAAGTCCCCGAGCCTCATCGCAACACAGCCCAAGAATCTGATGCCCCACGGGAATGGGGGCCGCGGCAGTCGGGCTCGCCATCGGAACCGCGGTCACCTCACCAGCGCCGGTGCACCCCACGAAAACGGTATCTCCCACGGCAAGAACCGAAGCCGGATTGCGGCCGACGGGAATACGGCCAGCCACTTCTCCAGCCCTCGCGTCGACAACCGCAAGAGTGTTTGTCGCGTACTCCGCAACGCACAGCATCCCGGGGATAATCTCCCCCGAAAACGGCTCGCTGGAAGCAACCGGCTCCTTTTGGGGAATTGGCGAAGGTTCTTCCAGCGGCTCCTGCTCTCCCGATACATCTCTCGGCGGCTCCTCGGCTGGCGCGGCGCAACCTGCCGTGTTTAGCAGCCCCATGGCTCCAATACCGGCCAGCACCACAAAGTTCCTGCGCGTGATCATTGCTCCGCCACCTCCCTAAGCTTTCCTCCTTCCAGAAGATACATGCTGTCAGCCCGAGCGGCATAGGAGCGATCATGGGTCACCAGAACCACCGATCGTTCCTCATCGGCACAGAAGCCGCGCAGCAGCTCGAAGACGCACTCTGACCATTCCTCATCTAAGTCATTCGTCGGCTCGTCCGCCAACAGTACATCGTGGCAGGAGAGGAGCGCGCGACCGAGCACCAATCGGCGCTTCTGCCCAGCGGATAGAGCCGAGGGAAGATGCTCGGCCCGTTCGTCAAGGCCCAGTTTCTCCAACATCTCGAAAATGCGGTCTCGCGCCACTTTCTCACCAGAGGCCCGCAGCGCCAGCTCTAAATTCTCATAGGCCGTTAGCGCCTGGAACAAATAGGGCGTCTGGAAAACGAAGCCAATGCCATGCCGATGAATGGCATCGAGCTGCGCGGCCGTCGCCTGTGTCAGGTCGACCTTCCGATACCGCACACATCCAGCTTCGGGGCGCAGCAGGCCGCCCATCACATTGAGCAGAGTCGATTTCCCTTTGCCAGAGACGCCCGTAACCGCAATCATCGTCGAGGGTGGTACAACCATGCTCAGACCATCGAGTGGACGCACCGGGGGGTGGGAGGAGAATTCCTTTACGACATCGGAAAGCTCTAACAACGGTTCCATCACAACCCTCCTTTGGCAAGCGTTTCCTGGGGATCCTGACGCATCAGGGTGATCATGGGCTGAACGAGCGCCACCAAACTGAGGAGCACCGCGAACAGAAGAGCCGCGCAGACAACCCACCCGTAAGCCGAGGGAGCCAGCAGGGCTCCCGGCAAATCGAACGAGGTATGGAGCTGTCCGATAATGGCCGATGATGCCAAGCATGCACAGACCGTCGCTGTCGCTGCCGCGACCATTGTGACAATCCCCACCTCGACCACGAAGCTCAAAGCAACCTTAAGGCGGCCAACTCCCATCGTCCTCAGCAGGCCGAGCTCGCCCATACGACTCGACACGAGCGACGAGAACCGCCCCGCCAACGCCAGAGCCGCCAAAAGCATGATAGCCGCCAGAAACGCAAGGGTCATCGATTCCAACACGACCAGCTGGGATGTTGCACCGGCAATAAGATCGGAAGTGCATACCGCCGCAGCTCCTGGCACCTGCTCGATAATGGCAGCTGCCACCGCCGAGGGCTGTGCTCCCTCTTTCACCTTCACCATAACGCACGAGATGGCATCGAAGGGATCGACGTTAAGCCAGACGCTCTCAAGATATGGACTTTCAGCCGCAATGGTTCGCGCAGCATTCACATCCATGAAGATGGTCTCGTCGACGCTCGATCCCGTTGGCTCAAGGGTGCCCACACAGTAAAACACCGATCCGAGAATGGATGCTTGCCCGCCTTCGATAGGTGGCGCCGCAGCTCCCAAGATAATGCCATCCGGAGGCAGCGCCCCCCCTTCAAGTGTCCCACCGACCAGCCAGGGGCCTACGATGAAATCCGTTTTCATATCAATGCCCACCACGCGCGTCACCCCGATCACCGAGCAACAGCTCTGGTTGACCGTTTGCGTGAAGAACTGGGGTGTCGCCTGTTCCACACCGTCGATTCCGGCCACGGTTCGCTCGACATCAGCCGGCAAGTACACGTTGACTGGCTCGGCGCAAAAGAGCACCTCTGACGCATTGCCAGATGCCCCTGCGGGAAGGACCATGATGTCGGCTCCGAGTCGCTCCCGCGAGAGCCTTAGTCCATTTTCAAGCGACGCCACGACAGCCAGAGAGGTGGCCAATACAAAAACGGCAATGAAGGCGATAAGAGCGGTCATGAGGGATCCGCCCAAACGTCGGGTGATGTTCTTCCAGGCTAGGGAAAACAATGCTCGTCCTCCTTCCAAAAGGGGACGGCACGAAGCGGAGGGGAGGGAGCGCTTCGTGCCGTTCTTGCGTCCTCGCGGACGAGGGCGCCCTAAGGGAAATTACGCCGTGCGGTTCTCGACCACGGTGTCGTCGGGCTCTTCAGCCAGGGCCGCATCCACCGTGATGACGAAGTTGGGCTTGGTGCCGGAGTTCTCGTCGGACACGATATCGGCCGTATACGTGCTCTGCAGAGACTCCATATCATCGAGAGCCAGATTTGCGCCGGGGCAGGCAACCACGCACGCGGGCAGCTCGCCGCGTTGACGCCGATCGTAGCAGCCATCGCACTTGAACGTAGTGCTCGTCGCCTCGTCATAGCTGGGCGCGCCGTAAGGGCAAGCGGAGATGCAGGTCTTGCAGCCGATGCAAACGGAGTGGTCCTGAATCACCGTACCATCTTCCAACTTGCTGTAGGCCCCTACCGGGCAGTTCGCCATACAGGCAGGCTCTTCGCAATGGTTACAGGCCATAGAGAGGTAAGCAAAAGCTCGCGGATCATCCTGACGAATTGCCGTCACATGCCGCAGCAGCACACCCTTATCCAACTGCTTCTCGCTCTTGCAGGCGATGGAGCAGGTCTTGCAGCCGTAGCAGTTCTTATTGTTCATCCAAAATCCGATAGCCATGGTCTTACGCCTCCTTCTTCACGTCAACGAGAGTCTGATTGCAGCAGTGGGTACCACCGAGAGTCCTCCACTTATCGTTGGTCACATAACTGGACGAGCCGCCCTGCTGCTCCCACCAGCCGTTCTGCAGCCCTACTACCCCAGGCTTGATAAGGTCGTTGACGAGAGCAACGCCGTGATGCTCGCCACGATCGTTGAACACAACCACCGCATCGCCATCCTGGATACCTCGTGTCTCGGCATCAGCGACATTCATAAGAACCACGGGCTTTTGATCGCATACCTCGTCCATCCATTCGAGATTGTTGAAGGTGGAATGCACACTGCGATAAGTCTTCTGCTGAACGCTGAAGAGCGGATACTTGCGAGCCAGTTCATTGTCGTTGCGAGCGTCCTCTTCAGCACGCGCGTAGGAGGCAATGGGGTCGAAGCCCTCCTCCTTCCAGGAGCGTACCCAGAACTCGGCTTTTTCGGAAGGTGTAAGGAATTTGCCGTCTTTATAGGGAATGTAGTCGGGACCCACCACGTCGATGGCCTTTTTCTCCTTCAGCTCCTCATAGGTGATGCCCGCCGGCTCAATGACGTTGCTGATGAGCGTCTCCATGGGCACATCGAAGGCATCGCCGAAGTCGTAACGGCGAGCGAGCTCAGTGAATATCTCCAAATCGCTCTTGGCCTCGCCGGGCGCATCCACCGCCTTCTCCATCAGCTGAATCCAATGGGAGCGGTTCTGGGCCAGCACGCCGTCCACCTCGAAGATGCCTGCGCAGGGCAGAACCAAATCGGAGTAGAGGGCGGTAGAGGTCAGGTACTCATCGACGGTAATGACGAAGGGGATCTTTTCTAGAGCCTTGCGCACCATGTTGGTATTGGGCCACTGGGTCATGGGGCTGCCGGTCATGGACCAGAACACGTTCACCTTGCAGGGGTCTTCGTTCAGAATGGACTCACCAAACTTAAAGCACGGGATGGTGGGCATCTTCTCGAGTAAGTTGGGAACCTCGATCGGCGCACCGGTCTTCACTTCGCACACACCACCCGCATCCGAATAGCCCTCACCCTCATGGCCGATCTGTCCGCAGAACGCTGCCAAGTAGGCACCAACGGCCACGGCGTAGGTACCATTCTCGGTACGCATGAATCCGCCCATGTTGTGAACGATCATGGCATGCTCGGCGGTCGCGTACTCGCGAGCGATACGCTGGATGTCGGCCGCAGGCACTCCGCACTCGGCCTCGGCAGCCTCAACTGTCCAGGGAGCGGCGTTGGCATAGATGAGCTCGAACTCAGTGTTGTACTGCTCGGCCTGGGGCGTTCCCTCCAAAGTGAGGGCAGCCGTGATGTTTGCGGCATCATGGCGCACCACATTGCCCGTGGCGGTATCGAGCACCACAAAGGAGGCCGGATCCTCAGGATCTTCCATCACTGGCTCTCCCGTGGCCTTGTCCACCAGACACGGGGCGCAGGTGTGAGCCAGCAGGAACTCCTCATCATAGAGCTTCTCGTCCACGATGGTCTTCAGCATCGCAAGCCCCAAGGCTGCATCGGTGCCGGGCCAGGGAGCGATCCAGTCGGTAGCCTTAGCGGCCGACTCGGTATAGATAGGATCGATCACCACGAGCTTGCCACCGTTTTCCACCACTTTCTCGAAACGCTGGAAGTAGCCCTGCTTGGTGATGGCGGGATTGTTGCCCCAAATAATGCAATAGGTGCTGTTCTCAATCTGGTTACGGCAGTCCAGAAAGCGCTTGCCGTAAATGTACACAACAGACTCGTACACGCCGGCACAGCAAAGCTTGCCTACCGTCGTAGTGGCGCCGCCGAGATGCGCAAAGAAGGCATTCGCCACCGGGCCGTGCATGGCCCCGAAGTTGCCCGAGCCAGTTGCGTAGCAAATCGACTGGTTGCCATCGGTGGCAATGGCCTCATCGAGCTTCTGCTGGATAAGGTCGAAGGCCTCATCCCAAGTGATCTCCTTGAACTTACCCGAACCCTTATCGCCGTCGCGCAAAAGCGGCACCGTCAGTCGATTGGGATCGTTGCACATAAAGCCACGAGCGATGCCGCGAGCACAGGCGGCGCAGTCGTTCAACTCGGAAGACTCCACCTTCACAAGCTTGCCGTCCACCACATAGCCCTTGAGGTTGTGATGCTGGCACTCCGGCGGGCACGTAGAGTAGAAGATCTCCGCATTTGCATAGGGATCCTCCCCCGTGACGGGCAGGCCCTCGTCCTTGGCCGGTGCCTCGTCGGTGGCCGCCGGAGCGCATCCGGCCAGGCCCACAGCAGCCGTAGCCGCGGCAGCGCCCACGAAGGCGCGACGGGTGAGCTTGGCGTCAATGGCGCGTTCGCTGTTCTTCGTCATAGAACTCTCCTCCCTCAGATAGGATTTTCTCGCGAGCTGCGGCGAAAAGACGTTTGAACCCCCGCTCTCGGCGGATCTCCTACCGCCTTGCTGTCGCATCGGGCGGCCCTCCTCGGCCGAAACCCTCGCACTCGCTGGCTATTATTCTGCCGCTGACTCAACGTCACTTCAATGGCGGCCAGCGGAACTTTTCATTAAGACTTCGGGGCAAATATTAAAAAAGAATTACCTTCCCCACCGAAGTCTCCTGCATGCAGCTCCATCGGGCATAATATGAAGATTGACGAGGAGGGGACACCATGTCGACCGATCACCCGGGGCGCCCGTTCCGCTATGGCATACGCTTCAAGATCGCCGTTTCCATCGGCGTCATTATGGTTGCGCTCATGGCCGTTGACATTCTATGGAACCTATCGCTTCAAAACGCTCAGGCCGAGAACGAGGCCCGTGAGAAAGCCGAGGTGCTCGCCGCCGAAATGCGCGCGGCGTGGGACTTCGTCGATATGAACCAGGAAGTCATCAACCGTGCCGAGGACGGCACCTTCCGTACGAAGCACCTCGTGTGCGTGGTGGCGGCGAAGTCAATATCCATGCTGTTCACCACAGAAACCGACTACTCCATCCGCTTCACGAACGACACGCCGCGTCAGGCTGCCAACGCGCCGGACGCCTTCGAGCAGGAGGCCCTGGCCGCCTTCAACGCCGACCCCGACCGCAAGGCATTCTGGCGCGTCGTGGACGCCGGCGACGGCACGCGGGTGTTCCGCTATACGGAGCCGTTGTACGTGACCGAGTCGTGCTTAGAATGTCACGGCGACCCCGTCGGCGAGCTGGATCAGTACGGCTACCCCAAGGAGGGCATGCAGGTGGGACAGGTGGGCGGCGCCATGTCCATCACCGAGCCCATGGGCATTTACGCCGCCGGCATTCAAGATAGCATGATGCAGCAGGCGATCATGGTGCTGTTCATGATGGTAGCGGCCTTCATCGGGCTGTACTTCGTGACAAGCCGGCTGGTGCTGCAGCCCATCGACGAGCTGCGAAGCGCGGCGGGCGCCGTGGGCAAGGGCGACTTCAACTACACCCTCACGGTGCCCGACCCCGGCGAGCGGCCCCGCGACGAGCTGGCGGAGCTCACCGGCGAGTTCGACCGCATGGCCCGCGACCTTGAGGCGCTTTATGCCGATCTGGAGGGCCAGGTGCGTTCCAAGACCGACGACCTCATGGTGCTCAACGACATGCTGAACTACCAGAAGCGCGAGCTGAAGGTAGCACTCGATCGGCTGGGTGATGAGGTGGCCTACAAGAACGAGTTCTTCGCCATCGTCAGCCACGAGCTGCGCACGCCGCTCACCAGCATTTTGGCCTACGCGCGCATCCTGAACGCGGACGACAGCCTAGCGCCCAAGACCCGCGAGGCCGTGGGCGAAATCGAGTCGAATGCCACCCTTTTGCTGAACATGGTGAACAACATCCTCGTCATTTCCAAGCACGCCGCCAAGAAGGACGAGCTTTTGCCCGAGCCGGTGGACTTCGTCGATTTGGCCCAGTTCGTGCGCAAGGCGCTGGCCCCCATCGCCGCCGACAAGGACGTGCGGCTCGCCTGCACGGTAGCGCCGAATGTGCCCTTGAGCATGGCCGACTGGGAGAAGCTGCGGCGCATTCTGGAGAACCTGGTGAACAATGCTATCAAGTACACCCATCGAGGTGGGTTCGTGCGCCTGACGATTGGGTTCGAGGACGGGAAGGCCGACTCCCGCCGTGAGAGCGAAAAGGCGGACACCAATGCCCCCGATGGCGAAGATGCCGCAGCCGGCTGGATCGTCATGCGCGTCGCCGACGACGGCATGGGCATCGCGCCCGAAGAGTTGGACCAAATCTTCGAGCTGTACAAGCAGGCCGGGCAATCGGCCAACCGCCGCTACCGGGGCACGGGGCTGGGGCTTGCCGTAGTGCGCGACCTCACCGAGCTGCATGGCGGCACCGTGACCGTGGAAAGCCGGGTGAAGAAGGGCAGCACGTTCACCGTGCGCATCCCCTATGTGCCCGTCATTGAGGAAGAGGACGAGGAAGCGTAAAGCCGCAGGGTGACCCGCAGCGCCGAAGGCCGAGCCGCTGACAACCGCGAAGGAGGACGACGATGGCGAAGATTCTGCTCGTGGACGATGAGCCGCGCATTGCCCGGGTGGTACGCGACATGGTGGAAGGTGCCGATTGGCAATTCGCTTACGCCGACAACGGCGCCGATGCGCTGGACGCCGTCGCCCGCGAGACGCCCGACCTCATCATCATGGACGTCATGATGCCGAAGATGGACGGCTTCACCGCCTGCCGCGAACTGCGCGCCCGGGGTGTCACCGTACCAGTCATCTTCCTATCGGCCAAAGGGGACATCGTGGACAAGGGCGTCGGGTTCGCGGCCGGGGGCGACGACTACATGGTGAAGCCCTTCGACCCGCGCGAGCTGATGATGCACATCGAGGCCCATCTGCGCCGCGCCGCCATGCGCCCGACCGCCGCCATGCCGTCCACGGGCACCATCACCGTGGGGCGCCTTTCCCTGGACATGGCCCAGCACCGCGCCACCTTGGGCGGCGAGCACGTGCCGCTGACCCCAAAGGAGTTCAAAATCCTGGCGACCTTGGCCGCAAGCCCCGGCACCGTGCTCTCCCGCGAGCAACTCGTGGAAGCGGCGTGGGGCCCGGAGTTCGTCGGCGAGACCAGCTCCATCACCGTATTCATCAAGAAACTGCGGGCCAAGATCGAGGACGACCCCACCGAGCCCCGCATCATAGAAACCGTCTGGGGCATCGGCTACCGTCTCGATCCCGAGGCCTGCGGGTAAGCCCCCTCACCCGCACCCGCTTTTCTAGCCTCAAATTGGCGGTTTTTCCGTAAGAAGCGTCGCTTCGTGACACCATTTCGTTCCAAACAGGCGATTTTGCCCACTTTGTAGCCGCAAATCGACGATCTTGACATAACAACCGTCGATTTGCGGCTACAAACAAAATGCGGTCGCCGAGAGGTTCCCCTACTTCCCCGCGCCGCCGTGGTTGATGGTGGTAGCGAGGGGGTGGCGCTTCAAAAGGAGCATCATCACGAGACAGGCGAGCATGAGCGGCACGAACCAGAGGAACAGCGGCAACAGCGCGTCGGAGTAGCCGGCGGCGATAACCGACTGGGCTGACGCGGGCAGCTTGTCCACAATCTGCGGCGTTAGCGTGGCAAGCGACAGGTTGTCCACATGGGTGAGCTTGCCGGCCACGTCGGCCGTAAGGCGCATGGTGAACCAGAAGATCCAGCGCCAGCCCGTCACCTGGACGAACCAGCCGCCGAGCAGTGGCCCGAGCACGTTCGACACAGCGAACACGGCACCGATGACGCCCATGTAGGTGCCGAGCTTCCGCGGCGGCGCCACATCAGAGAGCGTCGCCTGAGACAGGATGATAAGGCCGCCGCCCCCCAGCCCGGAGACGAGGCGACCACTGATCAGCATGCCCATGTTCACCGATAGGCCGCAGATCATCTTGCCCGCTGCGTATAGGGCGAGCGCCGCCATGAGCAGGCGCTTGCGGCCGATAAGATCGCCCAGCTTGCCGTAGACGGGCATGACCAGCGTTGACGACAAGATGTAGGCGGTGGAGACCCACTGCATGATCTCCACGCCATTCAGGTCGCCCACGATGGTGGGCAGTGCCGTGGAAGCGATGGTCTCGGAAAGCGAGCTGATGAACATGGCGAGCAGAAGCCCGAAGAACACGAGCGCCAATGCCCGGCCGTGCAGGGCGTGATCGGCAGGAGGCGTGGGAGGCGCCTGCGGGTTTTGCGAGCACGAGCGCCGATGGGGAGGCCGCTGCAGGCGAAGGGGCGGCCGCTGCAGGCGATGGGGAGGCCGCTGCAGGCGATGCGGGCGCGCAGGTCGAGATCGCCGGCGCCTTCGTCCTCGAAGCCGCATCTCCCGCGCTCACCGCCATAGGTCGTCTCTTTCCAATCAGGGTTTCCTCCCCATTCTAGAAAGCCAACTGTCGCAAGTACCGCGCAATGACCGCTCGTGCGCCGAACTGTCACGCGCCCGTTGCACGTTAGAGTTTTGTTGGGCCATTTTGCGACGGCGTGGCTGCAAGCGATGAGATGGCCAAACTCAGCCCATCCCCCAAGAGGCCAAAGCGCGGTCCATAAGAAAGTCTTCGAGGGTACACGAGCCCGGGCCCGTCCCGCCAACGACGAGGCGCAAAGCTTTCGGATACTCTTTCAGAAAAGCAGCCATGCCGCCCAAAGGCTTCATGCGCCCGCTTTTCACCTCAATGGCCACTATAGCATTGGCATCGCTCACAACGAAATCGACCTCGCTTGTTCCCTCGCGCCACCAGCTAACCGTAAAGCCGTGCTGGGGAGCCAGCGCAAGCAGATGAGCCCCTACAGCGCTTTCCACCAGATGCCCGCGCAACTCGCTATCGGAGAGAAGCAACTCGCGGGAACGCCCCATGGCCGCCGGCATAAGCGATGTGTCGTACACCATGAGCCGGGGCGACGACTTTCTCCGGTTTACCTCTTTGGGATGAAATTTGGGAAGACCGCACAAGACCCTGGCCTTGGAAAGGAGGTCGAGGTAATGGGCGAGCGTGGTGGTATTGCCTGCATCGTTCAGCTGGCCGAGCATCTTGCTGTAGGACAACTCCTGAGCGGAAAAGCGCGCGCCCAGTTCGAACAGAGAGCGCAGCAAAGCCGGCTTGCGTACCTCCTCATCCTCCAGCACATCCTTCGAAATGGTCGGCTCGATGATGGAATCACGCACGTAACTCATCCAACGACGCTCGTCGCCGGAAAATTGCGCCGCCCCCGGGAAGCCGCCGAAAAACAGAAAGTCGTCCAAGGTGAACCCGAAAGCCTCGGCGCACTCGCGGTAGCTCCAATGGGGGGATCGAATCAGCTCGAAGCGGCCCTTGGGGGAGTCTTCCAACCCTTTGCGCAAAAGCAGGCTGGATGAGCCCGACAGGAAAACCTTCAAGGGGAGGAAGTCTCGACGATCGGCATCCCAGAGGCCTTTCACAATGTTGGGCCACCCCTTCACCTTCTGTACCTCGTCGAGCACAAGGATCACGGGGCTATGAGACATCCGCTGTAGGTTGCGCGCCTGCTGCCGTTCGTCACGCAGCCATTCCTCGGTGGGGGCAAGGATATCGTCGGCGCTCACCGAGTGGGCCAGTACGTCCAGACCCCGCAAGGCTTGGGCGATCATAGTGCTCTTCCCTGTCTGGCGAGGACCGACCACCACCTGAATCAGGGTATTGCCCTCCTCAAGCATACGCTCGCGAATAACGGAAACCTGCTCTCGTTCGAACGTGGAAAACCCTTCCCTGTGTATTGAGTAACTTTACTCAGTGTATTGAGTAAAGTTACTCAATAGGAACCTTACCCCATTACAGGGAGCCCACAAACAGCTGTCCACAGTGGCATTGATCGCAATTTCTACAGCGCGTGATCCGCGCCAAAGTGCATCCAGAACGCAGAAACAAGAAGGCCGATGCTCACCATAACGCCAGCCGGATCAGACGGCTCCGGCGCGCGCAGTTATTCCATCCGCGCCGAAAGTGCAGCTCAACTAGTCAGTCTTGTCGTCAAATCTGCGTTTATCAGCGCCTGATCCCATGGAATTGTCCGAAATCTGCGTTTATCAGCGTCCGAAGGGGGTGCGGACAAAAAGTTGGACACTCCGGTGTCCGGATTGGAGTCCGCATGTACCCGTTGGAGACCAGGGAGCTCGCCGTGGAGGCCGTCGCGGC
>NZ_CDRVLZ010000014.1:0-82535 GCF_977072305.1 Adlercreutzia sp. CNCM I-6207 | reverse complement strand
TTCCGAACTCGGCAGTTAAGCCCCACCTCGCCGAAAGTACTGCGGCGCCAGGCCGCGGGAGGACAGGTCGTTCCGCTCGCAGGGGGCGCTTTTCTGCGTCTCACCCGCCCTAACGGGATGGACGAACCTGTGCGACAAAAACTGTATTATAATTTTGGACACCTGGAAGGGTGTCTTTTTTGTTTTAGGAGGAGCTTATGATCGAACTTGGTGATGAGAAGGTTCTGTATGCGTTCGACAAAGAGCTGGAGCCGGCGTTAGTGGTGCCTTCGGGGGCGACGGTGCGCGTGCGTACGAAGGATTGCTTCGGCAATCAGGTGCAGCGGCCCGAGGACGAGCTCGATGAGATCGATTGGGATCACATCAATCCCGCCACGGGTCCGATTTTTGTGGAGGGCGCGGTGCCCGGCGGGGCGCTGAAAGTCACCATCGAGGCCATCGAGTTCGACGGGCAGACGGCTTCCTGCACCGGCGAGGGCGAGGGGGTGTGCGGCGATCGCTTCGACGCCTGGAGCACGCATCTCTGCAAGATCGACGGAGACGAGCTGGTGTGGGACGAGGAGCTGCGCATTCCGCTGAGGCCCATGATCGGCGTTATCGGCGTGGCGCCGGCTGGCGAGCCTGTTAATTGCGGCACGCCGGGCTCCCATGGCGGCAATATGGACAATACGGCCATCACGGCGGGCGCGACGCTGTACTTCCCCGTATATACCGACGGCGCGCTTTTCGGCTGCGGCGACATGCACGCGGCCATGGGCGATGGCGAGATCAGCGTGTCCGGCGCCGAGGCGGCCGGGTGGGCCACGGTGACCTTGGAAGCCCTGCCGAAGCTGGCGCTGACCGATCCCCTCATCGAGAACGCGACGCATCTCGGCGTCATTGCCTCGGCCGAGTCTTTGGATGCCGCTGCCGACCGCGCGGTTCACGAGATGGTCGATCTCATCTGCGACCGCACGGGAAAGCCGGCCGAAGAGATGGTCATGCTGCTGTCCCTTGTGGCCGACGTACAGGTGTGCCAGATGGTGGATCCGGAGAAGACGGTTCGCTTCATGGTGCCCAAATACGTGCTGGATGCCCTTGGGTTCAAGCTGTAGAAGCGAGTTCGTAGAGAAGCCTCGGAAGAAGCCCTGGAAGAATCTCCGTAGGGGGCGACCTTGGTCGCCCCTTTTTTGTCGTGCGAGGGTATCCCTCTCATGAGGGCTGACCAAGGTCGCCCCTACGGTGAGACGGCATGGCGGGGAGGGCTGACCAAGGTCAGCCCTCGCGGATGTTTCCCATGGAGGAGCGCGGGGGGTTCGGAACCATATTCGGAGATGAGAATAATAGGACTTGCGAATATATGAGAATAAGGATAATATATCCAAAACGCTTTATTCGCGAAGACGTATAACCTATCAGGGAGGAAGACCTCAATGCGCAAAAGTTGGAAACTCGGTGCCGTGTCGGTGGCTCTTATGGCCGCCCTGGGCCTCTTCGGCTGCTCAGGCGGCGACACTACGGAGCAGAAGGCCGACAAGCCGGCTGCCCCCCAGGCGGAAACCCAGGCTCCCGAGGAGACCAAGCCTGAGGGCGAAGCCGTGGAACTGCAGATTTTCGCCGCCAATTCCCTGACCAAGGCCATGGCCGAGGCCGAGGAACTCTACACTCAGCAGAATCCCAACGTCACCTTCGCTGATACGCAGTACGAGGCCTCTGGCACCTTGAACGAGATGCTCGGTGCTGGGCAGTACGCTGACATCCTCATCACGGCCTCCAAGGGCACGATGGACGATGCCGCGGAGAACGGCTATGTCAAGGAGGACACCCGCCAGACCATGTTCAACAACGACCTGGTCATCGTCACCAAGGAGGGCGGTGACCTGGCCGGCCAGGATATCTCCCTCGAGGATATTGCCGCGGGCAAGTACACCCTTGCTGTGGGTGACGAGAATGTGCCCGCCGGTAACTATGCTTGCCAGTCCCTGACGACGGTCGGCGGCTACATCGAGCCCGACGGGGCCACCGGCGCCGATGCCACGGGCAAGGGCGGCGAGTTCTCCGCGACCCTGCAGCCGAAGGTGACCCTCGGCGGCAAGGTGGGCGACGTGTGCAAGTATGCCGAGTCCGGCGAGGTTGACATCGCCATGGTCTACACCTCGGACGTGTACCGCATGGGCGGTGTCGCCATCTGCTCGGTGGTTCCCAACGACACCCACAAGGCCATTACCTATCCGGGCGCGGTATGCACCGACAGCAAGAGCGCCGAGGCGGCACAGGCCTTCCTCGAGTGGTGCATGACCGACGAGGACGCCAACCAGATTTGGGAGAAGTGGGGCTTCGAGCTCGCCCAGAACTAAGGCATTCGCGGTAGAATAACTACGAGCTGCAAAGCGCGTCTTAGTACGCAAGGGCATCTCGTCGGACGGGCGGGGCGCAAAGCCTCGCCCGTCTGGTGTGCAAGAGGTCAATGAGAGTGGTGGCTATGGAAACAGCGAAAGCGGCCGGCGTGAGGCGATTTGCGACGGGGCTCGCGGCTTCGGTGCTCAGGGCGGTTGCAGCTGCGATTCTTGCAGGCGGGATGCTGGGGGCCTGCATGGTCGTGGCACCCTCTTCGGCTTGGGCTGCCGATGCGGAGCAGGCTGTCCAAGATGCCGAGATAGACATCTCCGCTGACGGCGATGCGGCCCGCATGGAAGGCTGCGACTTCGCTGTGGAGGGCTTCGAATGTTCGCGCACGGGATCCGCGCGCGACATCGACGGCCTCAGCTACGGCTACACCTACCGGCTTTCAGGCACCGACCGCGTGGCTGTCGTCAACACGGCCGACTACGCCGTGCTCTTCATTCCCCGGACGGTGGCCGACGAGTTCGGCATCGAGGACGAGGGCAGCTCTCAGGTGCAGGAAATAAAGACCTACTTGGCGGCCCTGGATGAGAACTTCTCCACGGGGGTGAACCCGCTGGCGAGCCAAGAGGAATGGAAGGTGCTCATTGCTGATGCGGAAGGCACTGAGGGAGCATCGCTCGCCGTGGGCGACGTGGTATTCACCTTCGGACGCGAGATCTCGGAGGGCCGCTTCTACGTGACCATCGAGGGTCCCGACGACGCTTTTGACGTGAAGAGCGAGGTGCGACCGTCCCAGATGGACAGCGGGCGCCTCGTGCCAGCGGAGGGCGCCGTCATCGCCCAGAAGGACGGCCCGCTTGAGCAGTTGGGGGAGTTTCTCGCCACCATGGACTACTCGCCTTTATGGGTGACGCTCAAGACCTGCGGCGTGGCCATTGTGTTCGTGTTCTTCCTGGGGCTGGCCGCCGCATATTTCACGCTGCGCATCTCGAAGCGCGCCCAGGATATCTTCGATACCATCTTCACCATTCCCATGGTGCTGCCGCCGACGGTCTGCGGCTTCCTTCTGTTGTCGGCGCTCGGGCGCAACACGGCCTTCGGGCGCTTCTTCCAGGAGATCGGATTCCCGCTCGTGTTCAGCTGGCAGGCCACGGTCATCGCTGCGGTGGTGGTGGCCTTCCCGCTCATGTACCGCAGCGCGCGCGGCGCCTTCGAGAGCCTTGATCCGAACATGCTCGATGCCGCCCGTACCCTCGGGTGGTCCAACGGACGCATCTTCGTGCGGCTCATGCTGCCGCTCGCGTGGTCGTCCATCGCCTCGGGCACGGTGCTCGCCTTCGCTCGCGCCTTGGGCGAGTTCGGCTGCACGCTGTTTCTGGCGGGCAACCAACTGGGCAGCACCCGCACCATCCCCATTGCCATTTACTTCGAGTGGATGAACGGCAACACCGAGGCCACCTGGTTCTGGACGATCGTGCTTTTGGTGTTCAGCTTCCTCGTCATTTTGTTCATCAACCTATGGAGCCGGCATACCACGCGCTATCGCCAGAAGAGCAGCCACGAGGGGCGCTCGCCCAAGCCGCGGAGAAACGACACGCGGGGCGGCGGCCGAAGGAGGAGCGCAAAGGGCCTTCGGGAGGACAGTGCCGGAAGTGCCGACGTTCTGGGAGAGGGGGTGGCCTAGATGAGCCTGGACGTGCGCATCAAGAAGAGCTTCGGCGACTACACCCTGGACGTGGCTTTTGCGGGCGGCGATGAGACTTTGGGCTTTCTGGGGGCCTCCGGGTGCGGCAAGAGCCTCACGCTGCGCTGCATCGCGGGCATCGAGACGCCGGATGCGGGCCGAATCGTTGTGAACGGCAAGGTGTTCTTCGATTCCGAACAGAAGATCAACCTGACGCCGCAGCAACGTAAAACGGCCCTTCTGTTCCAGAACTACATGCTGTTTCCCAACCTGACGGTGGCGGACAACATCGGCGCGGGCATCGGGCGCGAGGTGCCGAAGGCGGAACGGGAGCGCATCGTCTCCGAGGAGCTGGAGCGTTTCGGCCTGCGCGGTTTCGGGCAGCGCTATCCGGCCCAGCTCTCCGGTGGCCAGCAGCAACGCGTGGCCCTGGCCCGTATGCTGGCGGCGCGGCCGGGCATCCTCATGCTGGACGAGCCCTTCAGCGCCCTGGACTCTCACTTGAAAGGGGTTCTCGAGCAGAACCTCGTGAGCCTGTTCGAAGCTTTTGAGGGAACGATCTTATATGTGAGCCACGATATCGACGAGTCGCTGCGGTTCTGCGACCGCATCGCGGTGGTGGATGCCGGGCGCATCGTGGAGATGGATCGGGGGCGGGAGCTGGTGAACCGTCCGCAGTCGGTGGCGGGGCTGAAGCTGTCGGGCTGCAAGAACGCTCCGGCGGCGGAGTACGCCGGGCCGCACGCGGTGCACGTCCCCCCGTGGGGCATTGACGTGCATACGGCCCAGGAAGTGCCGCGAGATGTGAAGTGCCTGGGCCTTCGCGCCTTCTATGTGGAGAGGGCGGAGGGCCCCGGCGAGAACTGCTACCGCGTTCGCGTCGATCGGGTGAGTGATGCCCGCTTCGAGCGCATGGCGCTTTTGGGCTTTCTCGATCGCGACGATGCGGATGGCGCCGCTGTCGCCTTCGAGACGAACGAGATGAGCTACCTGCACCAGCATATGTTCTGGCGCGTGAGCATGCGCGAAGGCGTTGCGTTGCCGGAGGTGGGGGAGAGGCTGTGGGTGCGCATCCCTCCGGACAAGGTGTATCTGGTGAGTCGATAATTCCACTCATCAAAAAGTGCGAGCAAAAGCGCAGGTAAAACGGGTCACTCACCCAGCCTGCGTGAGATTTTTGCGCCCATTTTCTCAATTTCAGGCAGTCTGCGGGTAGTCGTTTTCAATCCCAATCGCCTATAGTTCCGACCCGTGGAACCGCTTCGAAAACCTCCGAGACATAGTTGGTGCGAGGAGGCGAAGCGGCAAAGAGGAGAACCAAATAGGTAAGAGGGGAGGGTCGCATCCGCTGCGATGCGAAGCATGCATGGCTGATTTTGAAACCCGCGAAATGCCGCGAGACGATTCCCAGGAGCGCGAGGAGGCAGCCGCCGAGGCGGCGATGGATGTTGCCGCGCTCGCTGCTGACGATTTGCCCGACGCCGCCGAACTCACCTTCGAGGAGAAGCTCGCGGAGCTGAACCGCACGGTGATGCGTCATCCCTTGAACCGCGAGATCCTGTACAAGACCCTCGCCTTCTGCGCCGAGGAGCGCCCGCTTCGCGAGGCGGAGGACTTCATCGCGGCGCTCCCCCAGTTCGAGCGCGCCACCCAGAACCAGTTCTATATGCTGATGTCCCTTGTTCGCTCTTACGGCCTCGACATGATCGAGCGCGACGAGGACGGCAACCGCGTTTTGCCCGAGCAGAAGGAGGGGCTCTCCGAAGACGAGGTCGACGATCTCGTGGCCGAGATCTCGTTCAAGAGCACGGATGTGGGCGACTGGTTCGTCGATTACAACAAGCCGTCCGCGCGCCTCGTGGATCTGCTTCATCTTGTGCCCGAGCGCACCGATACCTACATCGAACTTTTGGAATTCGTCGAGGCGGCCCCGCGCCCCTACGGGCAGATCGAGGAGCTGCTCTTGGGCAGGCCCGCTCTTCAGACGGTGATCGACGGTCGCGTCGAGACCATGCAGCCGTCGGTATTTGTGGACAAGCTCGAGCGCGCTGGCGCTCTGGTTTGGAAAGAAGGTTGGACGTTGACCGAGGAGGGAAGGGAGTTTCTGGAAGATCTGAAGGTGAACGGACAAGCGTAATCACGTGTAAGCAAGAGGAGAGGAAGACAATATGTCAAAAACGAATTTGACACGTCGCAGCTTCGTCAAAGTGTCCGCTCTCGCGGGCGCGGCCGCTGCGGTGGGCGCCTCCATGGCCGGCTGCATGCAGGAAGCTGCGCCGGAAGAGGAGCTCGCCGGCACCGGCGAGGCGGGCGTCTCGAGTACCGAGGGCCTGACGAAGATGCGCACGAGCTGCCATGGCTGCATTCAGATGTGCCCGGCCATCGCCTACCTGAAGGACGGCGTGGTCGTGCGGCTCGAGGGCGATCCGGAGGCCCCGGTGTCCCGCGGCAGCCTCTGCATCAAGGGCCTCAACCAGCTGCACACCATGTACAGCCCGCGCCGCATCCTGCACCCCCTGCGCCGGGCCGGCGAGCGCGGCGAGAACAAGTGGGAGGTCATCTCCTGGGACGAGGCCATCACCGAGGCGGCCACCCATATCAAGGACGCTATCGACCAGTACGGCAACTACGCGTTCTTCGCCAGCGTGGGCGGCGGCGGCTCCTACTCGTTCATGGAGGCCATGACGCTTCCCATGGCCTTCGGCAGCCCCACGGTGTTCGAGCCGGGCTGCGCCCAGTGCTACCTGCCCCGCTGGTCCATGTCGAAGCTCTTCTACGGCGGTGACGACCAGTCGGTGGCCGACAATGCCGTGCAGGAAATCTTCAAGGTGGAGGACAACAAGACCGAGATCGTGGTCATCTGGGGCGCCCAGCCCTCGGTGTCCGAAACGGCCGAGTCGGGCCGCGGCATGGCCGAGCTGCGCGCCGCCGGCGTGAAGACCGTGGTCGTGGACCCGAACTTCTCGCCCGACGCCGTGAAGGCCGACGTGTGGCTGCCCGTGCGCCCCGGCACCGACACGAAGCTTCTGCTCTCGTGGTTCCGCTACATCTTCGAGAACAAACTCTACGACGAGGAGTTCACGAAGTACTGGACGAACCTGCCCTTCCTCATCGATCCGGACACCAAGCTGCCGGTAAAGGCCCAGGAGTTGTTCCCCGATTTCCAGCAGACGACGCCCGAGAACACCCCGGCCTATGTGTGCTTCGATCTGAAGACCAACGCCGTGGCCCCCTTCGAGTACTCCGCCCCGGCCGACTCGGCCGTGGACCCGGAAATCTTCTGGACTGGCGACTTCAACGGCAAGACCTACAAGACCGCCGGCCAAATCTACCGCGAGGAGGCCGAGCCCTGGACGCTCGAGAAGACGGCCGAGGAGTGCTGGCTTCAGGCCGATAAGATCGAGGCGGCCATCAAGCTCTACGTGGAGAACAACGGCGGCATCGTCAACGGCGTGGCCTCCGACATGACCGAGTCGGCCTCCCAGGTGCCGCTCGGCTGCATGGGCCTGGACTCCATCATGGGCCGCATCAACAAGCCTGGCGTCACCATGACCAAGAAGGCCTCCGGTGTGTTCGGTCCCACCGGCGAGGTTGCCGCGCCGACGCGCCCGCTCACCTACAACAACGGCTTCGACGGCATGTTCTCCGATATGTACGGCGTGGGCGCGGTCATCGGCATGTCCGATGCCGAGAACGAGGCGCGCATCAAGGAGCTGGGCGAGGCCATGCCCGATTCCCAGAAGACCCTGAACAAGCTGCTGCAGGACCGCCTGGGCATGAAGGATCACAAGGGCCTCTACGCCTGGTGCCACTCCCACATCCCCACGGTGCGCAACGCCATCGCCACCGGCGAGCCCTACAAGCCCCGCGTGTGGTTCGACATGTCCGGCAACAAGCTGGCCATGCTCGGCAACGCCAAGTCCTGGTACGAGGTGTTCCCTGAGGTGGACTACATCATCGGCCAGTACCCGATGCTCACCTCCTTCCACATCGAGGCGTGCGATCTGGTCTTCCCGCTGCGCGAGTGGCTGGAGGAGCCCATGGTGAACATGAGCCAGCTGGATACCCAGTGGCTGCAGAACGAGTGCGTGCACATTGGCGAGACCGTGTCCCACTCCATCCCGGCCGCCCAGGTGGTGGAGAAGTGCCGCGAGCTGTGGGGAGGCCACATTCCCGGCGGCCTGGAGCTCGGCGAGGGCACGGCCTACCTGGGCAGCCCCACCGAGGCCGCCGTCAAGCAGGGCGTGGCCGACACGCTCGGCGCCCCCGACTGGGAGACGCTGCAGGCCAATGTGGACGAGTACGTGCCGCACGTCACCCCCGACTACTGGAAGTACAACCAGCATGAGGAGATCGCCGACGACGGGTTGCCCGCGGGTTTCGGCACCGAGTCGCGCAAGGTGGAGACCTACTGCCAGATCCTGCTGAAGCTGGCGCGCAACGGGTATCCGTTCTGCTATCCCGAGCCCCAGGAGGCCTGCGAGGACTACAGCCCCATCTGCGTGCCCATCGAGCCGGTGGAGAGCCCGTACGAGGGCATGCCGGGCTACGATCCCGAGTACCCGTTCGTGCTCACGAGCGGACGTGTGCCCTACTTCCACCACGGCACCATGCGCCATGCTCCCTTCAGCCGCGAGCTGTTCCCCTGCGCCGAGATCCGCATCAACCCGGCCAGCGCCAAGGAGCTCGGCATCGAGCACATGGATTGGGTCAAGGTCACCAGCCGCCGCGGCGAGGTGCATGCCCGCGCCTATCTGACCGAGGGCGTGAATCCCAAGACCGTGTGGATGGAGCGCTTCTGGAACCCCGAGTGCTACGACGCCTCTCAGGCCAACCCCACCGGCGGCTGGCGCGAGTGCAACGTCAACGTGCTCACCAAGAACGACGCCCCCTTCAACGAGGTGTACGGTTCCTATACCAACCGCGGCTTCACGGTGAAGATCGAGAAGTCCGAGCGTCCTGCCAACATTTGGGTGGAGGCCGAGGAGTTCGAGCCCTTCATGCCCACTCAGGAAATGCTCGCTGAAGCCCAGACGAAGGATGTGTTCTAATGAAAAATACGCTTGTCATCGACCTGGACCGCTGCTCGGGCTGCGACTCCTGCGTGGCCGCCTGCAAGATGGAGAACCAGATGAACCTGGGTGTGGTGCGCAACCACGTGTCGGCCGTGGGCCCTGTGGGCACCTTCCCGGACATCGAGATGTACTGGCTGCCCATGCAGTGCCAGCAGTGCGAGAATCCCGGCTGCATCGAAGTGTGCCCCACCGGCGCCTCCTACCGCGACGAGGAGACCGGCATCGTGCTCGTGAACGCCGAGGATTGCATCGGCTGCGAGAGCTGTCTGACGGGCTGCCCCTACGGCGTGCGCCAGCTGAACCCGAAGACCAACACCATCGAGAAGTGCACGCTGTGCTTCCAGCGCAAAAACGACGAGAACTGGGTGCCGGCCTGCGTGCACAACTGCTGCTGCGGCGCTCGCACCTTCGGAGACTTGGACGATCCGAACTCCGAGGCCGCGAAGGTCGTGGCCGCCGCCGGCGAGAACGCGCACTACCTGTTCGATCCGGCCGACCTGCATCCCACGACGGTCTACATCCTCTCGGAGAAGACCGCCAAGTGGCAGGAGGAGCCCGTCGAGGTCACCCGCTACGAGAAGAAGTAGCCATTTTGCGTGAGGGGTGCGCTTGCGCCAGCCCGTAGGTGCGCCCCTCGGTTTTCGGTTGCCCCGACCGTCGCTCCCTCCCTTTTGGCGGTCGGGCGCTCTTGCGGGTTCGCAGTTTGAACCCGCAGGACGGGGGCTGCTGCTTTGGTGCGCCGGTGCGCCGCTTTTTCGAGGTCGCAGTTCCTGTCCTGCGGAGCGCTCTGGCGCTACGCGGTTTGTGCCCAACGAGGACGGGCGAGTCTGAGAGGAGAGGGGATACATGGTAGATGAGATGAGCGTCGCTGCGGCCGATGAGGCTGTGGTGACGGAGGACATGATCGCGGCCCTCAAGGGTCGCGCGGCGTTCTACGACCTTTTGGCGGCCATCTACTTCCGGCCGTTGACGGCTGAGCAAATCGATAACATCGCCGAGATGGATTGGTCGGAATATGCCGATGTGAACGAGCTGTTCGCCGACGGGGTGAACGATATCACGCGCTATTTGCGCAAGCGGAACTCCGGCACGCGCCAGGCGCTGGCCGTGGACTTCACTTCCGCCTTCGCCGGAACCTCCTCGTGGAAGGGCCGCTACGCGGTGCCCTACGAGAGCGTGCACACGAGCGAAGAGGGGCTCATGTTCCAGGACGCTTACCACGAGGTTTTCCAGCTGTACAAGGCCAACCACGTGGCCAAGGCCGAGGGCTACGACTTCCCCCACGATCACCTGTCGTTCATGTGCGAGTTCCTCGTGGTGCTCTCGGATCGCATCATTGCCGCCCTTGAGGCCGGCGACGACGCGGAGGCCCTGCGTCAGGTTCGCACGTCCCGCGCGTTCCTCGCCGACCATATCCTCTCGTGGTTCGACACGTTCCAGGATCTGGCGCTTCTGCTTTTGGAGACGCGCTTCTATCGGGGCGTCTTGAAGATTTCCAAGGGTTTCTTCCTCGAGGACGCCGAGCTTTTGGATGCTATCGCCGTCGAGCTCGAGCAGCGCCTCGAGGTGCGAGAGGAGAGGTAACATGGACTTCGCGGTCATTCTCATTGCCACCATCGTCGGCTGCTTCGCCCTGCGCAATCCTCTGAAGGCGCTTCCGGTCGCGTTCTACGCCGCCGCCATCGCCATCGACGTCGTCTACGTGTACGGAGTGTTCTTCGGCCTGCCGCGCGCCATCTGGAGCCCGCTGTTCGTCCTCATTCAGAAGTGTGAGCTGTCGCTGGCCCTGTTCGTGGTCGTCATGTTCATCGGATGCCTGAACCGGGGCGGCCGCGCCTATCATTGGCTGAAGCCCGTGCGCAGCGAGCTGTCCATCGTGGCGTGGTTCCTCTCGCTCGGGCATATGGCCGTGTATCTGGAGAGCTACCTGCCGCGCCTTCTCGGCGGCGGCGAGATCGGGGGCAACGTCATGGGCGCCTTCGTTTTGGCGGTCGTGCTGCTCGTGCTGCTCGTCGTGCTCGGCGTGACGTCGTTCGCCTTCGTGAAGCGGCAGATGTCCACGGCCTCGTGGAAGAAGGTGCAGAAGCTGGCCTACCCGTTCTTCGGGCTGGTGTACGTGCACCTGCTGCTGATGCTTTTGCCCTCGGCCCTGCACGGCGGCCTCGCCGCGCAGGCCTCGGTGGCCGTGTACTCGGTGGTGTTCGTCGGCTACGCCCTCTGCCGCGTGGGCCGCGCCTTGGCGGACAAGCGCGCCGAGGATGCCGTGTCCGCATCCAACGACCTGACTCCCGCCATCTCCGACGAACCGGAAATGGTATCGTAGGCCCATCGGATCACATCGAGGAGCGCTCGGCTGTCGCTGGGCGCTCCTTGCGCTAGGGAGGGCAGTGATGGCCGAGACGAAAAATTTCATGGCGAAGCTCGTGCGAACTTGGCCGGCATTGCCGTACATGGCCTTGGGAGTTCTGCTGGCTTCGGTCTATATAGCCAGCTCGGGAACGGCATGGCTGTCTGATAGCGAGACCAACGGCGGAAACCTTTCGGTGCTGACAGTGACCATGAGCCTGTCGGCCGGCGGCCTCATGCTGCTGTCCACGTTCGCGGTGTCGCGGGTGCGCTCGTGGCTCGAGCGCCCGACGGCGTGCCTCTGGGCGGGGGCGGTCTCCTCGCTCGGCGCTCTCATCGTCATACTCATCGGCCCCTATTATTTGTCACCGGTGCTGCCCTATTTCGTTATCCGCTCGCTCTTCTTCATTGGCGGCGTACTTTTCGGTGTGGGCCTCGGGGCGATCGCCCTGCGTTGCGGGCAGCTCTACGGTGCGCTTCCGCCGCGCCAGGTCATCCTGTACGTGGCCTACTCCCAGTTTGTCGTGGGAGCCTCCTTCTTCGTTGTGCTGGGATCACCCGCCTGGGCACCGGTTCCCGGCGGTCCCAGCTTGGCGGGCATGGCCGCGTTCGTACTGCTGCCTTTGGCGGCCGGCATCTTGGCGTCGTTCTCCCGCTATATCGAGCAGCCGACGCCCACTCTCGTGCGCGACCATTCGCGCCGGTCGCTGCCGAAATCGTTCTGGAAACTTCTGGCCGTCGTCTTTGTGTTCTCTTGCATCGTGTCCTCGGTGTACGCGTCCACGGTGGCGGTCTCCTCCATTGAGACGACACTGTCCGGCTCGCGTCTCGTCATGCTCGCGCGCATGCTTCTGGCGTTGGTTTTGGCGGTGGTGGCCGTGGGCACCGAGGGGGATCGACTCAACTTCGGGAAGCTGTACTCGGTGGTGATGGTGGCCTCCGTGGCGCTTGTCGCCTGCCTGCCTTTGGTGACGGTGCTGCATACCGTGCTCGCCCAGGTGGTGTCGCTGTCCAGCGTCGTGTTCGAGTTGTTCCTGTGGTGCATTCTCGCCTTTATCGTATTCCAGCGGCGCACCTCCGCGGTCATCGTGTTCGGTTACGGCTACGGCGCCTACCAGCTCGGCAACGGCATCGGCTGGCTCTTCGGGGCGCAACTTCTGGGGACGCTGTTCGGCGCCGTCGGCGAGGCCTTCGCCTATATGATCATGGCGCTCATTGTGCTCGCTTGCGCTTTCCTCATCTTCTCGGAGCGCGAGTTCGACCGGCTCTTCGCGCCGGGGGAGGAGGGCGCCCCTTCGCTCGACGAGCTGCTGATGAGGGATCTTGCCGCCGAGAGCGAGGGTTCGGCCCGCGAGGACGAACCGGTGCGCAAGGGACTCTTCGGTTTGGCGATCGAGGCTTTGGCCGCAGACTACCAGCTCTCGCCCCGGGAGACCGACGTGCTGCGCTGTCTGGCCATGGGCTACAACTCGTCCACCACGGCGAGCAAGCTCAGCATCTCCTGGAACACGGTGCGCACCCATACGCGCAACGTCTACGGCAAGCTGGGCGTTCATTCCCAGCAGGAGCTGATTGCCATGGTGGATGACGTCACGGCGGGTGAGGGATAGCGCGTCCCTCGGTGCTGATTGCGATTTATTTCGAGTTCGCTATAATGAGCAGTCAAAACACGTTATGAGGGGTTGACTTGAAAGATTCGCATGGTCGCACTATCGATTATCTGCGCATATCGCTGACGGATCGCTGCAATTTCCGCTGCGTCTACTGCATGCCCGAGGAGGGCGTGTGCGCGATGTCCCATGACGAGATCCTGCGCATCGAGGAGATCGAGCGGTTGGTGGCCGTGGCCGCTGGGATTGGCATTCGCTCGGTCCGTCTCACGGGGGGCGAGCCTTTGGTGCGCAAGGGGGTGGTCGATCTGGTCGATACCATCACCGGTATCGAGGGCATCGAGAACGTCTCCATGACCACCAACGGGGTGCTTCTGCCCCGTATGATTGATGACTTGAAGGCGGCGGGGCTCTCGCGCGTGAATATCTCGCTGGATACGCTTGACGCCGACCAGTTCCACGAGATCACGCGCACGGGACGATTGGAGGACACCCTTGCCGGCATCGACGCGGCGCTCGCCGCAGGGCTCAATCCCGTGAAGGTGAACGCCGTGGCCGTGCGCAGCCTGAACCAAGACTTTCTGGAATTCGCGAAGCTCTCCATCGATCGGCCGCTGCACGTGCGCTTCATCGAGTACATGCCCGTGGGGGATACAAGCGTCGATGCCGGCACGGGCTGGGGCAAGGACGATGTCATCCCCTCCGAGGAGCTGTTCGACATCATCAACGAGCGGGCCGCCGCTGCGGGGCTGCCCGCGCTTCGCCCGGCCGGGGCGACGAAGCCTCTGGGCTGGGGGCCGGCCCGCTACTTCGAGTTCCCCGACGCGCTGGGCACCGTGGGCTTCATCAGCCCCTTGTCGCGCCACTTCTGCAGCGAGTGCAACCGCCTGCGCGTGACCGCCGACGGCAAGGTGCGCCCGTGTTTGTTCTCGGATACCGAGTACGATGTGCGCACGGCCCTGCGCGAGGGCGATGACGCCGCAGTGCGCGACGTGCTGCTGACGGCTCTCGGCGCCAAGCCCGACGACCACCATGACAAAGTGGGCACCGACCGCAAGATGAG
Source organism: Adlercreutzia sp. CNCM I-6207 (assembly GCF_977072305.1). Classification (NCBI taxonomy): domain Bacteria; kingdom Bacillati; phylum Actinomycetota; class Coriobacteriia; order Eggerthellales; family Eggerthellaceae; genus Adlercreutzia; species Adlercreutzia sp. CNCM I-6207. Next base: position 68,432 of record NZ_CDRVLZ010000014.1, on the reverse strand, counting down.
CCAGATTGGCGGCTAGCGTTCTTCTGGGCTGTCCGGGCCCGCGCTCGGGGCAAGGGCGCCGTGCTCAGACAGTCCTCGCTTGGTGGAACAGCCCACTGGGCTGTTCCAGTCGCTGCGGAACTCCGCGCGGACCCTCGCCCCGAGCGCGGGCCCTTCTCTTCCAAAAATGCCTTCCGAACCTGCTAGAAAGGAATCGCAATGACCGAACAGCTGACCCATATTGACGAGAACGGCGACGTGCGCATGGTGGACGTGTCGCAGAAGGCCGATACCGAGCGCGTGGCGGTGGCCGAGGGCTTCATCTCCATGAAGCCGGAGACGCTGGCGCTCATCGTGGAGGGCAAGGCGGCCAAGGGCGATGTGCTCGCCTGCGCACGGGTGGCCGGCGTCATGGCCGCGAAGAAGACGAGCGATCTCATCCCGATGTGCCATCCGTTGAACATCACCAAGGCGAAGGTGGAATGCGAGCCAGTGCGCGAGGGCGAGCGTGCCGACGGCCGTGTGGGCATCCACGTGGTCACCACCTGCGGCGTGACCGGCAAGACCGGCATCGAGATGGAGGCGCTCACGGCGGCTTCCGTGGCGTGCCTCACCGTGTACGACATGTGCAAGGCGGTGGATCGCGGCATGGAGATCACCGACGTGCGCCTGCTGAAGAAGGACGGCGGCAAGACCGGTCTCTGGTTGCGCGAAGAGTAAGAGAAAAGCCCCCGGCCAGGGAGGGGAGGGCCGGGGGCTTTGTTGATGATCTGCGGAGCCGGGAGGGATCAGGCCCGCAGCGGGAAGGGTGTAGGGACGACTAGCCGAGGAACTTCGCCACGGACTTGCCGCACTCGCGGCCGAGCACCAGCGCGAAGGCCAAAGACACGCCCGGGATGGGGGTGATGTACTCGGTGCCGAAGCGACGACCGCAGTCGTTGCCGGCCATGTACAGGCCGGGAATCGGCTCGTAGTTGGCGTCGAGCGCGTTCATGTCGCCGTCGGTGATGATACCGCCCATGGTGACCATGGTCTCGCCGAGAACCGGATCGAAGGTGCAGGCGTAGAAGGGGCCGTCCTTCACCGGGAAGAGCACCTCGGCGGCGCGGCCGAACTCGGCGTCGGCGCCGGCCTCGCAATAGCCGTTGTAGCGCTCGATCTGGGCGACGAACTCGGTGGCGGCGTCGCCGGTGAGTCCCAGCTGGCTCGCCAGGCCCTCGAGGGTGTCGTCGGCGACAAACTCCACCTGAGTCATGGGGCCGCCGCCGCCCGGGCCGCCCTCGCCCTCGGTCTGCTCGGGCTCCTCGTAGGTTCCCTTGAACTTCGCGTAGGCCTTGTCAAGCGACTCGCGCAGGGCGGCGATGTTCTCCTCAGTGGCGTTGAAGCCGGCATGCTGGGGCAGGGTGTACTGACGGTACTCGGTGAAGTTGTTGTCGCACACGGCGTACTTCGTCTTGCGGCTCATGAACGTGGTCTGATACCCGCGCTGCTCGCTGGTGGGGTAGAACTCGTTGCAGAAGCGGCGCCCGGACTCGTCGATCCACACGGCCTGGGGCAGGCAGTTCATCTTGCCGGGGACGGACAGGCCCTTCATGTTCATGCCGGGGATGGGGGTCGTCTCCAGGTGGGCGCCGGCCCAGTAGGCCATCTGCACGCCGCGGCCGTCGTTGGCCGACATGGAGTTCAGCGATTCGCCCTCGACGAGCGCCTGGGCCATATCGGGCATGAAGTAGGCCATCATGTCGGGGTTGCCGCCCATGCCGCCGCAGGCGCAGACGACGGCCTTGCAGGTGATTTTCACGTAGCCGTCGGCGTCGGAGGCCACAAGGCCGGCCACGGCGCCGTTCTCCATGATGATGTACTCGGCGGTGGTGCCGAAGTAGAACTCGGCGCCGGCCTCCTCGGCCGCAGCTTGGTTGTACATCTGGATCTTGGTCTGGTTGCATTCGCCGTAGAAGGAGCACACCGAAGGCCAGAACTTGATGCCGGATAGCTCGGTTAGCTGATGCTCGGTGGGCGGGAAGAATGCCGTGGTCATGGTGGCGAAATCTTCCTCGGTCAAACGGTCGAGGTACCAGTTGGAGTTCTCTTCAGAATTCTGGGCGAACTTCATGACGAGCGTGGGGTTCGGCATGTTGGAGGTAATCTTCATGAAGTTTTGGTAGAACTCTACCGGATCGATGTGCGGCACGCCGCGCTCCTGCAGGATCTTGGCGTTCAGGGCGGCGAACTCGTTGCCCACGGCGGCGTAGGTGTCCTCGGGCTGCTTCTCGATGAGGATGACCTTCTTGCCCTGCTCGGCCAGCTCGCGGCAGGCGGTGATGCCGGCGAAGCCGTGGCCGCAGACGACGGCGTCGCAGGTCAGCTCCTTGGCGAAGTCGGTGACCTCGGCCGGGGGCGTCATCCAGCTGGTGTCGGTGACGTTGTGGATGTGCACGTCGGACGCGCCGCCGCCCTGGGCGGTCGCCTGGGCGCTGCTTGCGCCCGTGTTCTCGCTGCTTCCGGCGCTGCTGCCGGACGGCGCGCAGCCGGCCAGCCCGGCAGCGCCGGCGGCCATGGCGGCCACGGCGCCCATACCGATGAACGAGCGGCGGGACATGCCCTGATTCGTTGCCTTGCTCATAATCCCTAATCCTCCCATGTCTCGGGGAACAAATACGCGCGCTGCGGCTCGCCCCTCCTTGGTGGCGGCCTCGGCCTCCTTGGGGCCGGCGCGCAGTGCCATCCTAGGTGCCAAAGGGGCGCGCGAGTAATCGTCGGGCTGGGGGATTTCGAGGGCTTTTTCCCTCGCGGAAATGGGGTAGACGCAGATAAACCCCAGGTCAAGATAAACTCTTCGAAAATAACGGTTCGGTTACGGTGCTCGAAGCGCGCGCGAATCGGATATACTTACCCCACGCAAAGCGCGTCGAGGCAGGGAGGGTCCCGCGTTGCAGATTTCCAAGTATTTCAAACCAGAGGCGCTCATGTTCGCGGCCTTTCTGGCCACATTGCCCATCTATTCTCCGAACCAGCTGCTGTTCGAAACGGAACTTTTGCAACGAGCGGCCTATATGCCGGCCTTTGCCAATACGCTTCTGGGCGCTTCCGTGGTGCTTGGCGTCGCGGTGGCTATCGTCTCGGCGCGTGGGCGCTTGGCCGTGATCCTGCGTGGGGGTGTCGTGCTGGTCGCATCGGTGGCTTACGTTGCGGGCTATGCGCTGTTCGCTTTGGCTGCAGGGCTCGAGAGCTTTGCCCAGCCGATTTTTGGCGTAACGGTGGGGCTTCTGCTTGCCGTCTCTACGGTGGTGCTCTCAGTTGCTTGGGGGGCCTATCTTGCGCAGTTCAACTTGCGCCAGGCGCTTTTGTGGCTGGCGGTTATGGTGGGCGTGGCGGCGCTGGTGGAGCTGCTGCTCTCATCGGTCACCTTCGCCGTGGGGCTTATCGTGTTCGCGGTGCTCGTTCCGCTTTCGTGCTTGGTGCCCTGCTGGTTGGCATGGCGCGGGCGTTTGATTGCGGTCAGGGAAGCAGGGGAGGTGGAATCGAGGTCGGCGCCGACGCTCGGTGCCATGGCCCAGCTGAGGCAGATGGCGCAGGTGGTGGCCATGCCGTTTGTGGGCCTTATGGTGTTCGCCTTCATGATGGGGGCGCGCAAGTTCGTCCTGTTCGACGTGGTGCATATGGAGGTGCTCGGCTGCGTGCTGGGCGCCGTGGTGGTGCTTCCCATCTGCCTCATGCGCACGCGCGTTCCGCTCATGCCGCTCATCTATCGGGTGCTGGTGCCCCTGTTCGCGCTGCTGCTGATCTTCCTGAACTGTTTTCCCGCGTCGACAGGCCCCATGTGGTTCGCCGCTTGGATGAGCTATGCGTTTTACGGTGCCGTGGCCATTTTGGCTCTGGCGGGTCTCGTGGCGGCCGCTCACGCCTCGGAGTTCTCTCCGGGCCTCATCTTTGGCACGACGGTGGCCGGGTTTTCGGGCTGCTCCTTGCTCGGCGTGATAGCGGCCCAGACGGTTCTGTTCCAGATTGAGGGCGGCGGCCCAGCACTGCTCGTAGTGAGCACCTTGTACTTCGTGTACCTGCTTGCCTCGGCCCTCCTGGCCCCATGGAAGCGCGATAGGGGCGATATCGTTCTTGAAGAGGGCGCCGATGCTGCCAAGGCCGCGCCCGTGCGCGATGTGGCCGCCCGCTGCGAGGAGCTGGCCGACGCCTGCGGCCTCACCCCGCGCGAGGGCGAGATCCTGGGGTATCTGGGCCGCGGTCACGGCATCGCCTTTGTGGCTGATGCGCTCGTGATATCGGAGAGCACCGTGCGCACCCACGTGAAGAGCATCTACAAGAAGCTCGGCGTGAACTCCCGCGAGGAGCTCGTGTCGAAGGTGAGCGAAGAGTAGCTGCGCAACCTGCGCGTGGGACGCCCCGCTGCCCGCTCGCTTTTGTCCCCCGTAGAAAAAACGTGCAGGGGAAATGGGCGGGTATTTCCCGCGTTTATCCCTTGTGGTACCATAAGCCGCTGTTGTATTCGTGTTTCGAAGGGACGTATTCATGTCAGGGCATTCTAAGTGGGCAACCACCAAACATCGCAAGGCCGCGCAGGACGCTAAGCGCTCGGCTCTGTTCTCCAAGCTGGCTCGCAACATCACCGTGGCCGCCAAGGAGGGTGGCGACCCGAACCCCGACAACAACGCGTCGCTGGCCGCCGCCATCGAGAAGGCCAAGGGCTACTCCATGCCCAAGGACAAGATCAAGACCGCCATCGACAAGGCCTTCGGTTCCGGCAAGGACGCCGCCAACTACGAGACCGTCGTCTACGAGGGCTACGGCCCGGCGGGCGTGGCGGTGCTCTGCGAGGCGCTGACCGACAACCGCAACCGCACTGCCGCCGACGTGCGCGCCGCCTTCTCCCATTCCGGTGGCAACCTGGGCACCTCCGGCTCGGTGGCCTTCCAGTTCGATCGCAAGGGCCAGATCATGGTGTCCAAGGAGGTCGAGACCGGCGACAAGAAGAACCCCATCGGCCCGAACGGCGCCGCTGCCGACGAGGAGGAGTTCATGCTCGCCGTGGCCGAGGCCGGCGGCGACGACTACGAGGACGCCGACGAGGAGTGGATCGTCTACACCGCGCCGGGCGATCTCATGGCCGTGGTGAAGGAGCTCGAGGCCCAGGGCATCCAGGTGAAGGGCGCCGAGATGACCATGATCGCCAACACGCCGTCGGCGGTGTCGGTGGCCGACGCCAAGAAGGTCATGCGCCTCATCGACAAGCTGGAGGAGCTGGAGGATCTGCAGGCGGTGTACCACACCATGGACATCACCGACGAGATCGCCGAGGCGCTCGACGAGTAGTTTTCGCGAGTGTTAAAGCCAATCGCGCTAGGGAAGGCGCCGGGCCGCAGGGCTCGGCGCCTTTTGCCTTTCGGGGACGTAACGGGGCCGCGCAACATTCTGGAAACATAGTCGCGAGGAAATCTGATAGGGTGAAGCTTAGGTAAGCGCGCGATAGGCTCTTTGTGCAGCAGCGAGGGAGCCCCGCGCAGGACAAAAAGGGAGGCTCCATGGGTTTTCTCGAAGGTAAGACCGCCATCATCACCGGCGCTGGGTTCGCGGCGCTCAAGGACGGATCCGCCGGTTCCATCGGCTACGGCATCGCCACCGCCTACGCCAAGGAGGGCGCGAACCTGGTCATCACCGGCCGCAACGTGAAGAAGCTGGAGACGGCCAAGGAGAAGCTGGAGGCCGAATACGGCATCCAGGTGCTTTGCGTGGCCGCCGACGTGAATGCCGGGGCCGACAACCAGGCCGTGGTGCAGAACGTCATCGACCAGGCCATCGAGAAGTTCAGCCGCATCGACGTGCTGGTGAACAACGCCCAGGCCTCCGCTTCCGGCGTGACGCTGGCCGACCACACCACCGACCAGTTCGACCTGGCCATCTACTCGGGTCTGTACGCCACCTTCTACTACATGCAGGCGTGCTATCCCTACCTGAAGGAGACCAAGGGCTCGGTCATCAACTTCGCCTCCGGTGCAGGCCTCTTCGGCAACTTCGGCCAGTGCGCCTACGCCGCCGCCAAGGAGGGCATCCGCGGCATGAGCCGCGTGGCCGCCACCGAATGGGGCCCCGACGGCATCAACGTGAACGTGGTGTGCCCGCTGGCCTGGACGGCCGCTCTGGAGAACTTCCAGGAAGCTTATCCCGACGCCTTCACGGCCAACGTGCACATGCCCCCCATGGGCCACTACGGCAATGTGGAGACCGAGATCGGTCGCGTCGTGGTGCAGCTTGCCAGCCCCGACTTCAAGTTCATGAGCGGCGAGACCCTGACCCTGGAAGGCGGCATGGGCCAGCGCCCGTAATTCTGCTTGCTTTTCACAAACATATGTTCTAAAATGAGCCCCACTCGAATTTGGAAAGTGGGGCTTATCTTTTGGCTGGCAAGACGCGCATCGTGATGGGGATCGATCCCGGGCTCGCCCATACGGGCTGGGGGGTCATCGAGCAGTGCGGGCCGCATCTGGCGTGCGTGGCCTACGGGTGCGTGGCCACGCCGGCGTCCCGCCCGTTGGCCGAGCGCCTCATGAAGATCCACCATCAGATCGGCGCGGTGGTCGAGCGCTTCCGTCCGGAGTGCGTCGGCATCGAGACGGTCTGGTTCGGGCAGAACGTCACGGCTGCCTTCGCCACGGGCCAGGCCCGCGGGGCGGCGCTCGTGGCCTGCGCCGAGGGCGGCCTTGCCGTGGGCGAGTACACCCCGCGCCAGATAAAGCTCGCCGTGGTGGGGGAGGGCTCGGCCGAGAAGGATCAGGTGCAGTACATGGTGCGGCACCTGCTTTCCCTTGATCGCTCGCCGGAGCCCGACCATGCGGCCGACGCGCTGGCGGCGGCCATATGCTATACGACCCACGAGAACGGAAGGCTCTCATGATTGCATTTCTGAACGGAACCGTGGCGGCGGTGCTGCCCCCGCAGACGGCTTATATCGATGTCGCCGGCGTGGGCTACGCGGTGGCCATGCCCGGTGGCGACTTGGGCAAGCTGGCCGTGGGCGATACGGCCCGCGTGCTCACCTACTTGTCCGTAACCGAGAATGGCATTGCGCTGTTCGGCTTTCTCTCCGAAGAAGAGAAAGTGCTGTTCGAAAAGCTTATCGGCGTGTCGAAAGTGGGGCCGAAGATGGCCCTGGCGGCCCTTTCCACGTTCTCGCCGGCCGAGCTCGCCGACGCTATCGCCTCCCAGGACATCGCGCGGGTGTCCCACATTCCCGGCGTGGGGAAGAAGACCGCCGAGCGCATCATCCTGGAGCTGAAGGGCACGTTGGAAGCGGGCATGGAATCGCTGTTCAGCCAGGGCGCGTCCGAACCCGCGCGCAGTGCGGCGGTGCAGGGGGCTACCGAGGCGCTTCTCTCCATGGGCTTCACCTCCGCCGAAGCCGAGGTCGCCCTGAAGGGGGCTCCCGAGGGCGCGGGCGAGGGCGCGCTGCTACAATATGCCCTGAAACGTTTGGGAAGTCGATAGGAAGTCATGGCATTCGATCTGGACATAGAGGGCATGGTGTTCGAGGCCGCGCGGGACAGCGCGGGCGCGCAGGGCTCGGCGTCGGCGCCGGGGCGCGAGCGCGCGGTGGCCCCGACGCTCACCGAGGACGACCTGGAGCTGGATTTCTCCCTGCGCCCTAAAAGGCTCGACGACTATCTGGGCCAGACGAAGGTGAAGGAATCCCTCGGCATCATGATCGCGGCGGCCCAGGGGCGCGGCGAGCCGGCGGATCATATTTTGTTCTCGGGCCCTCCGGGGTTGGGCAAGACCACGCTCGCCACGGTGGTGGCCAACGAGCTTGGCGCCTCCATCCGCACCACCTCGGGGCCGGCCATCGCCCGCACAGGGGACTTGGCGGCCATTCTCACCAACCTCGAAGAGGGCGATGTGCTGTTCATCGACGAGATCCATCGCCTGAACCGCATGGTGGAAGAGGTGCTGTACCCGGCGCTAGAGGATTTCGTGCTGGATATCGTTGTGGGCAAGGGCCCGGCGGCCCGCTCCATCCGGCTCGATCTGCCGCGCTTCACGCTCATCGGCGCCACAACGCGCACGGGCCTGCTCACCGGTCCTCTGCGCGACCGCTTCGGCGTGGCCTTCCGCCTGCAGTACTACACGCCCGAGGAGCTCTCCCTCATCGTGTGCCGCTCGGCTTCCATTCTGAACGTGGCCATCGACGAGGAGGGCGCGCTTGAGATCGCCCGTCGCTCCCGGGGCACCCCGCGTCTGGCCAACCGCCTGCTGAAGCGCGTGCGCGACTGGGCCCAGGTGCGCGGCGACGGTGCTATTACCGAGGACGTGGCCGCCGAGGCGCTCACGTTCTTCGAGGTGGATCATCTGGGGCTCGATGCCGTGGACAACCGCCTTTTGGAAGTGCTTTGCGTGCAGTTCGGCGGCCGTCCGGTGGGCCTGACTACGCTGGCGTCGGCGCTGGCGGAGGATCCCGACACGGTGGAGGATGTGTACGAGCCCTTCCTCATGCAACAGGGCCTCATGATGCGCACCCCTAAGGGCCGTCAGGCCACCGCCGGCGCTTGGGAGCATTTGGGCCTCGTGCCGCCGGAGGGATGCTAGCCGTAGCTGAGGCAATTTCGACTGTCGTCGTTTCCGTAGGGGCGACCTTGGTCGCCCCTTTCCGCGGCGTTGACGCTGTCGGGAGGGCAGACCAAGGTCTGTCCCTACGGAGGGATTGGAGGAACAGCGATGTTCGAGCAAGACTATCTGATGCGCATCATCGCGCAGCTTCTGGGGGCCATTCGGCGCTCCATGGAGCGAGCGGCCGGCGAGGAGGATCCGGACGGAGCCGCCCGGGCCCTCGATATGGCCCTGGGCGATGCCACCGATCTGGATGGCGAGGCGCTGCTCTCCCTCGCGCCCGAATCGCTGGCCTCGGTGCTGCAGGTGTCGGGGGTCGACCCGCACCTTACGGAGTACATCGCCCGCAGCCTCATGCTCTCCGGCCGCTACCACGGTGAGGCGGGACGTGCGGATATGGCCGAGCTCCGGCGTGCCCAGGGTCGCGCTGTCGCCGCCGCCTTCGGGCATGAGCTGGGATCCGACCCCGTCAGCGATGAGGCCCTGGAGGCGCTTATGACCGCAAGTGATGGAGAAGCGTAAATTCCCCGAGGAAATTGGCCGAAGTTAGCGTATAGTTATAGCGCGCTCCCAAAAGGGAGCTGGGCTTCGCGCCCGTATTGCTATACCCGCTCGTCGGACGAGCGGGAGGAAAGAGGAAAGTATCATGGCGGAAGGCACTGTCAAGTGGTTCAACCCCGAGAAGGGCTACGGCTTCATCTCCCAGAATGACGGCGAGGATCTCTTCGTCCACTTCTCCGAGATCAAGATGTCGGGCTTCAAGACCCTCAACGAGGGCGACGCCGTTACCTTCGAGGTGACCGAGGGCCAGAACGGCAAGCTGCAGGCGAGCAACGTGGAACGTATCTAACTTTTAGAAACTGACATGACGCCAAGGGCCCGGGAGCAATCCCGGGCCCTTTTTGCTGCTAGTGGGTATTCCAGGCGAGGAAGGCCCAGGTGACGGTGCGAGGCTCGGCAAGGCGCCAGGCGAGTTGGAGGACGCCCTTGCGGTCGGGAGCGCCGGCGGTCTCGTTGGGAACGAGATTCGCGGCGAGCCATTCCCGCAAGTTGGCGCGCGCCTGCTCGCGCTCCTCGTCGGAAGCGCGCACGGCCGCGGAGTCGTCGATCATGGCGGCTAGCTTCTCGTAGGCGTCCTCGGGGGTGGCGAATGTATCGTCGCGGGTGCTGTCGATGTAGCGCACCTCTGCTTTGATCCCCTCATTGGCCAAGATATTGAACGCGTACAGGTAGTCGCGTCCGAGCACCGAGGGCAGCCCCACGGCGGCCAGGATGCGCTCGTCGACGCGGGGGGAGGAGCCGGTGGCCAGCGTGATGCACACCCGCCGGCGCGCCACTTCCGTCAGGCGCAAAAGGGCATCGCGCAAATCGGCCGTGGCGATGGAGCGCGAGGCGATGGCCACATCGGTCATGCCCTCGCGCACGCCGAAGGCCGGCCAATCGTCCTCCCAGCTCATACGCTTGGGGAAGACGGTGCGCACGCCGGCTGCGTCGAGCCGCGCCTGCATCTGATCCAGCATGCCCTGGGAGAAGTCGGCGGCCACTACCTTGTGCCCCGCCTCGCCGAGCGGCACGGCCAGGGCTCCGGTGCCGCATCCCATGTCGAACACCGTTTCGCCGGGGCGAATCTCCGCGTATTCCAAGAACTTCTCCACATAGAGGTTCGGGGCGTCCTTGGTGGTGAAGGTGGCGGAGCGCTTGTCCCAGAACGCCGCGTCATCGGCATGGCGCCGCACCTTCTGGAGCTCTTTCCACTCCTCGTTCCAATCCGTTGCGGTGAGCAAGGGTGTAAATTCGTCGTGCATGGGGCCTCCAAGCCGTGTCGTCGGTCGTTCAGCCATTATACTTCTCTGGAACGAAATCGAGATGCGAGGAGACGTTATGCAGGTAGAGCTTCTGTACCATACGCCCGACCCCGAGCGCGCCATCGCCACGGCGGCGCGGCTGTGCTATGCGCCGGTGGGCGCGAGCGAGCTGATGGAGACCATGCCGCCCGAGCGGGTGCGCAGCGTGCTTTCCACCATCATGGGCTCGGGGCATTTCTCCACGCTTGAGCACGCCAGCTACACCTTCGCCGTCGACGGCGTGTCCCGCGCGCTCACGCACCAGCTGGTGCGCCATCGCATCGCCAGCTTCAACCAGCAGTCCCAGCGCTACGTGAAGTTCAAGGGCGATATCCCCATGGTGAAGCCCGCCACCGTGGCCGCCGATCCCGAGTGCGACCGCCTCTTCGACGAGGCCGCCGCCGCCGTGGCCGAGGCCTATCGGGCGCTCGTGGAGGCGGGCATTCCCGCTGAGGACGCGCGCTATCTTCTGCCCAACGCCTGCGAGACGAAGATCGTCATCACCATGAACGTGCGCGAGCTTCTGCACTTCTTCGAGCTGCGCTGCTGCAACCGCGCCCAGTGGGAGATCCGCGAGATGGCGTGGAAGATGCTGGAACTCGCCCGTCCGACGGCGCCGTACATCTTCGCCGATGCCGGCGCGCCCTGCATCCACGGCACCTGTCCGGAGGGCAAGATGACCTGCGGCAATCCCTACCCGCGCGTCGACCGCTCGCAGCTCGACGCTTAGGACGGCTGTATGACCAAGCAGAAAAGCGATCTGTCCCGCGCGTTTTCCGAAGACGGGGCGATAAAGACCCACGTGGGAGGCCAGGCCCTCATCGAGGGCGTCATGATGCGCGGCAAGTACAACTGGGCCGTGGCCGTGCGCGAGCCGGACGGCGCCATCTACGTGGAGGAGCACGACCTGAATTCCGGCAAGGACAAAAACGGCTGGATGTACTGGCCGCTCGTTCGCGGCTGCCGGGCGCTCGTGGAGTCGCTCATGCTGGGGTTCAAGGCCCTGGAGATCGCCGCCTTGCATGCCTTCGGCGACGAGGAGGGCGAGCAGAAGGCCGCCGCCGAGGCGACCTTCGTGGAGGCGGAGGCCGAGCTTGAGGGCGCGGCGGCCGTGGCGGCCGAGGAGGAGAAGCGCGGCGAGGGCGCGAACGCCCGCGACGGCTTCGATTGGAAGCGCGATTTCGGCAACCCCGACGAGATGGTGGACGGCCTGGGTGCCCAGCGCACTTTGGAGGTGGTGAGCGAGGCCGATGCGCCGGCTCGGCGGCAGGCTGGGGACGGCTCTTCCACCGATGAGGAGTTCGGGCACCGCGAGATGGTGATCTCCATGGTGGTGGGCCTCGTGCTGGGCGTGGTGCTGTTCATCGTGGCGCCCGCGGCCATCACGAACCTCATCGTGGGGGAGTACGACGATCACACGCTGGCCTGGAACATCGTGGACGGCCTTCTGCGCGTGGCCGTGTTCGTGTTCTACATCTGGCTCATCGGCCGCATGGAGGACATCAAGCGCATGTTCATGTACCACGGCGCCGAGCACAAGGCCATCCACTGCTTCGAGCACGGCCTGCCCATGACCCCCGAGAACGCCCGGCAGTTCCCGCGCCTGCACGTGCGCTGCGGCACCGCCTTCCTCATCATGGTCATGGTTATCGCCATCCTCGTGTACACCATCTTCCCGCTGAACGCCATCATCTCCGGTTTCGGAGTGCCCGACGGGCTGCCGAAGCTCGTGCTCGTCATTGTGGCGCGCATCGTGCTGATGCCCGTTATCGCCGGCATCTCCTACGAGATCACGGTGAAGTGGGCCGGGAGCCATCCGGACAACCCGCTCGTGAAGGTGATTCTCTGGCCCGGCATGCAGATGCAGTACCTTACCACCCACGAGCCCGACGATGCCCAGATGGAGTGCGCCATCGCCGCCATGCAGGCGGTGCTCGCCCGCGAGGACGCCGAGGAGGCGAAGGCGGCCGCAAAGCCCGTGCCCGCTGCTTCCTGATCCGCGCCGCCATGCTCCCTTCCGCCAGGGCCGTCAATAAGCTGTGACAAACCCGTAGCGCCGGCGAAACCACGACAAATTGACTGAACGTTAAAATTTCCACGTAGCTATTCGGAGCGACGGCCCAGATAGGAGCGTGGGAACATGGAGCCGCTGATTTCCGCTCGGGATCTGAAGAAGAACTTCGGCAAGGTGGAGGCGCTCAAGGGCGTCTCGCTCGATGTGGCGGAAGGCGAGAAGGTCGTCGTCATCGGGCCGTCCGGCTCGGGCAAAAGCGTGCTCATCCGCTCCATCAACGGCCTGGAGCGTCCCGACTCCGGCGAGCTGACCGTCAACGGCATCGATATGATGGCCAAGAAGGTGGACACGCGCAAGCTGGCCAGCGAGGTGGCCATGGTGTTCCAGGGCTACAACCTCTACCCCCATAAGACCGTGCTGGAAAACGTTACCTTCGCGCCCATCAAGGTGCTGAAGGTGCCGAAGGCGGAGGCAGAGGAGGCGGGGCGCGCCTACTTGGAGCGCGTGGGGCTGTCCAGCAAGCTTGACAAGTACCCCGACCAGCTCTCCGGCGGCCAGCAGCAGCGCGTGGCCATCGCCCGGGCGCTGAACATGCACCCGAAGATCATGCTTCTCGACGAGCCGACGAGCGCCCTGGATCCGGAGATGGTCAACGAGGTGCTCGACGTCATCAAGTCGCTGGCGGAGACGAACATGACCATCGTCATGGTCACCCACGAGATGGGACTCGCGCGCGATGCCGCCGACAAGGTGGTGTTCATGGAAAACGGGCTCGTGGTGGATGAGGGCACGCCGGCCTACCTCTTCGGCCCCGATTCCAACGAGCGCGTGCAGGCGTTTCTCTCCAAAATACTGTGAGGGGGGGTGCGTGCGATGAACGTGACGAGCCTGGCAGACGAGAAGATCGGGACGGGCGGGGCGGCCGCGATGAGCGGGGCGCGCCTCACGCGACGCTCTTTCGTGCGGCTGGCCGGCGCCGCTGCAGTGGGTGCGGCCCTGGGTAGTGCGGTGCTGCCGCTTTCCGGCTGCGCGCCGGCAGGCGACGTGCTGCGCGTCGGCACGAAGATCGACGTGCCCGGCTTCGGTTTCCAGAACCCCGAGACGGGAAGCGTGGAGGGGCTGGAGGTGGACGTGGCCCGCGAGCTGGCCGCACGGCTCAAAAGCGATGCGAACGCCCTGGAGATCGTTGGCGTGAACGTGACCACGCGCGGGGCGATGCTGGACAACGGCACCCTGGACGCAACGCTCGCCACCTTCACCATCACCGACGCGCGCAAGAAGACCTACGACTTCTCGCGGCCCTACTACATCGATCACATCGGCGTGCTCGTGCTGAAGAAGTCGGGCATCACCGATCTGGCGGGCCTCGATGGCAAGACCGTGGGCGTGGCGCTGTCGGCCACTACCAAGGACAAGCTGGGGGCCGCTGCTGCCGAGGCGGGCATCACGCTGAAGTTCGCCGAGTACGCCACCTATCCCGAGATCAAGATCGCGCTCGTGGCCGGGCGCGTGGACGCGTTCTCCGTGGACAGCTCCATTCTTCTGGGATACCAGGACGACACCACCTACTTGCTGCCGACGCAGTTCGCGCCCCAGGAGTACGGCGTGGCCACGGCCAAGGGCAGCCCGTACTCGGCGCCCATCGACGAGGCCATCGCCGCCATGGAGGCCGACGGCACCTTGCGGGCGCTGAAGGAGCGCTGGGGCTTGTCGCTGGTAACCGAGGCCGATGTGGAAGCCGAGCAGAGCGCCGGCGGCACGGGCCTGGGGGCGGGAGATCCGGCCGACGGCGCGGAAGGGGGCGCGTCCCGATGACGGAGATATTCGCGCCCTACAAGTGGGAGGCGCTCTTCGCGCGCTGGCCCGACATTCTGGCCGCCTTCGGCATGACCGCGGCCATCTCGGCGCTGGCCCTCGTCATCGCGCTCGTTCTGGGCTTCGTCTTCGGCGTGTTCGCCGTGTCGCGCTTCCGCATCCTGCGCGCCCTCACGCGCGTCTACGTGGAGACGGTGCAGAACATTCCGCTGCTTTTGCAGGTGTTCGTGCTCTACGCCGTGTTCCCGCTGCTCGGGCTCACCATCGCCTCGTTCTGGATCGGCGTCATCGCCATCGGCGCCTACCATGGCGGGTATATGTCGGAAGTAGTGCGCAGCGGCATCGGCTCGGTGCACCGCGGCCAGTTCGAGGCGGCCAAGAGCCAGGGCTTCTCGCCCGTGCAGACCATGACGCTCATCATCCTGCCCCAGGCCATGCGCATCATCCTGCCGCCTCTGGCCGTGCAGGCCGCCAACCTCGTGAAGAACACCTCGGTGCTCGCGCTCATCGCCGGCGGCGAGCTCATGTACTTCGCGAACTCCTTCGCCGGCGACACGAGCTACTACGGGCCGGCCTACGTGGCTGCCGCCGTGCTGTACTTCGCCATCTGCTTCCCGCTCTCGCGCGGTGCCGTATATCTTGAGCATCGCATGGGTGCCCACCGCCATGTGGCCACCGGCGACGCCACCGAGGCGCTTGCGGCCGACGCTTTGGAGGTGACGCCGGGCACCCACGACATCACCGGGCACGCCGCCGCCCAGGCCATGGCCGCAGGCGTGACGACCATGGTGGAGGGCACGAGCACCTTGGTGCCCCCGGTGGCGGACAAGGGCCGCTACCTCACGTACGCGGAACTTTACGGCATCGACGCCCCGGCGTGGCCCGACCGCCGCACGGTGGCGCCCCGCACGCCGCGGAACCGCCGAGGGCTCGCCCGCGTGCGCGGCGCCATCGGCCGCACCGGTGGCCGTCGCAGGGGCAAGGGCCGGAGAGGAGGCCGGAAATGAGCGACATCGCCGCTTTGCTCACCTGGACGAACATCCGCTTCCTTTTGGAAGGGCTCGGGCTCACCCTCATCATCTCGGCGCTGGCCATCGCCTGCTCTATCGTGCTCGGCGCCGTCATCTCCATCATGCGCGGATCCTCTTCCCGCCTGTTGCGCGGCTTCGCCATCGCCTACGTGGAGCTGTTCAAGAACACCCCGCTGCTTTTGTGGATTATGTTCACGTTCTTCGTGGCCCAGCTGCCGCCCCTGCCCGCGGCGGTGCTCGCCTTCACGCTGTTCACCGCGGCCTCGGTGGCCGAGATCGTCCGCGGCGGTTTGGCCAGCGTGCCGGCGGGCCAGTACGAGGCCGCCCGCTCCCAGGGGTTCTCGGCACCACAGATGTACCTGTACATCATCCTGCCCCAGGCCCTGCGCAACATGGTGCCGGCGCTGCTCTCGCAGTTCGTGACCACCATCAAGGACACGTCGTATCTGTGGGGCGCCATGGCTCTGCAGGAGCTCATGGGCCGCGGCATGATTCTCATGAACAGCTACAACTCCACGGTGCAGATCTTCGCCATCTTCGGGCTGATGGCCCTCATCTACTTCGTCGTCTGCTTTACCCTCTCGCAGATCGTCCGCGCCTACCAGCGCCGCCTCAAGGGCGCGCAGTAGACGTCTAATGCGAAGCTCGATGATACCCATTAGAGTCAAAAAGATCCTGAATTGCTAGGAAATGTTTTTGCTCACCTTACCTTAAGACTGATATGGTGCATTTTCCGGCCCGAAGCCACACGGCAAAAGATCCCTGCCGCGATTTTGGAAGCTTGCGAAGAGAAGCTTTGTCGGTAGCTTCCTTCATCTAATTCGAAAAAGGTTCGAGCTGCTGCTCGCATTAGGGCTTGCAGGGCTCGATTTTTAGCGTGGGGTTGGGTCAGTATGTTTGCTATGTTTGAACGTCCCTCTATTTTGTTTGTTGAAAACCGATGGTGCTATGGTGATTCAATGAAAACTATGTCAGATGCTACAATTGCAATAGCTTTACGTGAAAAGAGCAAAGTGCTTGGTTGCTCTCCTTCTAAACTCGCAGAAATGTTGGGGCGGAAGCGCGGGAGGATGTGGTTTTCCTTTTTGCGGAATGGTTTCGCTCTTTGCGATGAGGGTTACGCTGCAAGCTTTTTCGTGGATGTCTTGGTGTTGGCGTGACGGAGCTTGGGAAGTCCGATCACTTAAGCTCTTTTCTGTCTCGTAGGAAGGAATAAATGATGTTGTCTGGAGAACCCATGAAGGAGACAATTGATTCTTTGAGCAAGAAAGGAAAAATGATTTTTTTTGCAGGTGCGACAGAAAAACAAATACATGAGTTTGAGTTAATGCATGACATTGTCCTACCGAGCCAATATAGGGAATGGCTAAAATTCTCTGATGGAGGCGATCTTTTTTTGCCGGCCGGTGTTCAGCTATACGGAGTTGCTCATAAGCCCCTCATTAATGTAATGGATGGCGAAGGGGATATCGTCGGATGTATCGTTATAGGCGCATTGACGACCGGAGATCCAATTGTATGCGAGAGCAATGATGAAACGATCTCTATTTACAATCAAGAGGCGGAAAGAATAGAAAATGACGAGCAATTCGCTAATTTCCTGGATTTCCTGAATAATTTGAGTGGCATTGTTGGCGAGGGAGATTAGCTTATGTCAAAACGAACCGCTGAGGCGAATAGAGCTGTCAAAGAGGCGTGGGAGAGAGAGCGGTTGCTGGTTCTAGAGGGCAAAGGTACGAGAAACTGGACCGAAGAGCAGCAGCGGTCAATCATTGACTTAGGTAAGGCTTACGGTGATGATGGAAAAGCGTTTGAAGGTCATCACATGAAAAGCGCTGAAAAATATCCAAAATTTCAGGGAGATGCCAATAATATTCAATTTCTGACCAGGGACGAGCATAGGTTGGCGCATGGAGGTAACTTTCGAAATCCAACGAATGGCCGATATGATCCAGAAAGGCATTCTACTCAGGTTTTTGGAGAAGAGCCTTGTAAGCCGTGTGCTGTTATCCCTCTCAGCAATCCTGTTGCCGCAGAAGGCTTCTCGTGCGACCTCTCTATTCAACCTGCGGTGAGCTCAAAAACTGAGATGTCGGAGGTTCCAACGAATTTAGAATCGCTAGGAAACGACTGCCGCGCTGATCCTCCGCGACAGTCTTGCGAGTCGGATGGCAAAACCCTTCAGAGGTTTGGGCGAAACGTCGCTGATAAGTTTTGCGAGCTGGCCAACTCTGTGAAAGAGTTCTCTGAGAGACATCCGTATGCGGCAGGCGCTGCAATTCTGCTAGCGACTTCTGCGGCCCAAGCCTACGTGGTTCGTAGTCGAGTGAGGGGCGGGGGGAACGATGCGTCAATAATTTCTACGGATTCTGAAGACCTTGACGTATTTCCAGGTAATGACATGGATTTAATGTCATCTAGCACAAGGCGGTATCCAGAAGAGCGCACCTCTCCTCAGTGTCATAGCGTCTCGGGATATGATCGTATACGTTATGGGAAGGTGGAGCACGTTCGCTCTTATAGGCGTGGTGGCGAGAAAAGCGAGTGAGCACGTACAAAGATTCTGCCGAACATTCTATATCGGAATAATCAAACCTCAACTCCAAGGGTGGTGTTGAGCCAATCGCTATCTGGGCGGCTGATGAGCCTTGCGTTGTTATACGCCATCTCCATCGTTAGAATCGTCTGGCCTATATAGGCCCCCGATTCTACGAGCTCAACCACTAATGCAACATCTGGACGCTCGTTGTCTGTCAGGTCGAGTGGCAGCAGCAGACTCATGGTGTTTTTTGTGGGATAGAAAGCTGGTACAGCGGTTTTAAAATTCCACTCAACTCTTTTTTGTGCGACTTCTATAGCATCATCTAGCCTGTTGATTAACCGGCGCTTGAGTCGAGGGTCGGCCTGCACTATCTCGCGAAGCCTATCGTAGGCAGCTTGCTGAGCTGACTCATCCTCGCTTTCAAACGTCTTCTCTATACAGTCGAGAGCCTCTGATGAGTTTCGTAGTTCTTCTTCCAAAAACTCTTTCGGCAATCGCTCCATGTTGTCTAGAAGAATATGGTCTACATCGCGCTGTAGCGGTTTGGAGGGGTCGAAAAGAAGATCCTCCTTTCGGTGAAAGTATTCTGCCCTTTGGGGTAATGGATTGAAAGCTCGAACGAGAAGTTTTCCCCATTGTTTTGTTCCGGCTCTGCAGAATGCCTCGAAACGCCAAGGTGCATCAATAGTTGATGGAGAAAAACAGGCGTAAACTGGTTCATAGGTACTATCGACCAATCCTGTATTGAATGCCGCTATGCCTTTTTCTCGGTCTTCGAGGATCTTCCCCTCTGTTTTGAGCCTATAAAAAGTGTAAAGCAAATAACTTTTGAGAATTGAGTATTGGTGGGCATCGTCATCCTCGTTTTTGAACGTCCATGTCTCGTGAAGGACGGCGCTGGCTAACTTTGAAAGAAGAGAATTCATGTTGCCTATATAGGCCCAATCAAACAGTGCGCGTCCTGCAGCTTGGCGTTGCTTGGGGAAGGAGTCAACAAACTTAACATACCAAGGAAGCCAAGATTCTGCGTTCGGCTGCAAGCGTCGGCTGTCCTGCGCAATTGCAACTTCGATGAGGGTTTCTCCATCTGCCCTAATGATGCTGACAGGGAAGAGAATTTTTCCCTCGTAATAGCGCAAGGCTCTATTACGAACAGCAATTTCCCAATCTCGATCCAAAAGAGCCACTGGATCGATTTCTTTATTTGCATTCTGCACAAGCTCTTCTTGCCATCTTTGGGAGATCCAGACAAAATCAGAAAATCTTGCGCTCGTGTCTATGCTTTCGTCCAAGATCTCACTTGGAACGATACCCTCGAGATAGTCTTCTGTTTGCTTCATGCCGATAACTCGCTCCTCCAATGCTGGAGGAAGGGATTCTTTCGAGCGATCTGCAGGTGTGCACTTTTCGATTGAGGATCTGCTGCAATCTCTGAGAAGTGTTAGGCTGTCGACGTCGGGAACATAGGACATAAACCAAGGGAGACTTCCGTTATCTTGATTTCTAGCGAGCCCCACCTCTAAGGCTTCTCCATTGGCGAGAGCGATTCTGGTTGGGAATCTGATTGATCCATCTTGTTGTAGGATGCGGATTGCTCCATACTCCAACGACTTGGTCCAGTCAGAGCAGATCATCTCGAGGTAGTTGTCGGGTGATTCGTATAGTTTTTGCAATTTGAATTTGGTGCGAAAGGGGATATGGACGAAATCTATCAGCATCCCCTCCAGTTCCTCGTAGATATTATCTGGGACTACGGCGTTTTGGTACTTTTCCGTTAGAGCTGTATGCTCGATGAGGCAGCTATCGGACTCTAACGTCATTCGAGTAATGTTTGGGCTTTCGTAATCTAAATCCATTGCAGGGTCCTTTGCTGTTGCTTGTCTGATTTCGGCAGTATATCGCATATGTACGAATCCTGGATCTGAAAGGGCGTAGGCTGCCCGTACAGACCCAGTGGCTTGCTTAGGGCGTAGCGATGGAATGAAGGGATGGTTCGGCGATGTGCTCTACAGACAGCATTAGCTTTCTTCTGCAAGCAAGTTCTTTAAAAGTCTTTCATTTTGATAGGTGTGTTAGGAATCTTTTGCTCATGTTCGTTTGGGGATATGAATATGTATTGTAGGATAAGACCCAAGGCTCGTTCTCGTCCGCGAGGTTTTGAGCTGCTCTGTAGAGACTACCCCAGGTAACTCAAAAACGGCAGGTAGCTTTGGGCGGAGTCGGGGACGGCGAGGGTGATGTCTTGGCCCATGGCGGTGACGGTGACGACGGAGGGGTCGTCGTAGGTGGTGATGGTGGCGTCGGTGCCGCTGTAGCTGACGTTGGCCGAGCCGGTCTTCTCGGCGCCCTCGGGCAGGTTCGTCACCTCCCAGCTTTGGATGTCCAGCGCGTCGATGGCGGCGTCCACCTGGGAGGAGGACATGCCCGTGGCCTCGGCGATGCGATCGGTATTGCCGCGCAGAGCGCTCTCGGCCTTCGACTTCAGGCCCGACACGTCCAGGGCCGCATTGGCCGCGGCGTTTTTGCCGCCCTCGAACAGGCCGGCCAGGGGGTTCTGGAAGTTCTCGAAGGGGCCCTTCAGGCCCAGCTGGGGCAGGATGCCGAAAACGGCGATGACGAGGATGAAGGCGGCAATGAGGCCGATGAAGGCTTTGATGATCTTGCTGTCCACGGAATCTCCTCGGGGTGGGTCACGTTGCGCGAAGGCGCCGCCGGGGGTACGTTGATGCTCGGTATTCGCGGGTCGAATGCTGCGATTCGACGGCGTCCGGCATCTATGGTAACCCGCAGGCTCCGTCTTCATAAATCGACTACGGGACGCCCATGAAACGGTCATCGACCTTACGGGAACCTTGCGAGAGGGATTTTAATTTAACGACTTTCTCCCACCGCGCCGCGGCAAATCGTGTATCCTAGGCCCCACGCATTCGCGCGGGCCAAAAGCGGCGCGCGGCTGCCCAGACAAAACCCCGCGCACGTAAAAATCTCAAGGTGGGGTAAATCGTGCGAACGTGAGGGCCGCATCATGCGGCCGAGAAGGAGGATGGTTCCGTGAAACTGGTCGTTACGGAGAAGAACGACGCGGCGGTGAAGATCGCCGATCTTCTGGGCGCTTCCAAGCCCAAAGCCGACAAGGTGTTCAACACGCCGGTCTACCGGTTCGAAGTCGAGGGGGAGGAGTGGGTGACCATCGGCCTGCGCGGCCACATCCTGGAGCCGGATTTCACCCCGAGCCTTACCTATGAGAAGCGTGGCGGTTGGGAGGGTGTCACCGCCGAGGGCGAGATGCTGCCCGCCGTGGTGCCGGACAGCCTCGCCAAGCCCCCCTTCAAAAAGAAGAAGCCCTTCACCGCCGACGGTGTGGAGCTCAAGGGGTGGAAGATGGAGGCGCTGCCGTACCTCATTTACGCGCCCATCGAGAAGCTGCCCAAGGAGAAGGACATCATCCGCTCCCTGAAGAACCTGGCGAAGAAGGCCGACTCCATCGTCATTGCCACCGACTTCGACCGCGAGGGCGAGCTCATCGGCTCGGACGCGCTGTCGTGCTGCCGCGAGGTGAACGCCACGGCGCCGGTGTCGCGGGCGCGCTACTCCGCCTTCACGAAGCCGGAGATCACCCATGCCTTCGCCAACCTCGTGCCCATGGACGACGACTTGGCCGCCGCCGGCGGGTCGCGCCGCGACATCGACCTCATCTGGGGCGCGGTGCTCACGCGCTACCTCACGCTGGTGAAGTTCGCCGGCTACGGCAACGTGCGCTCCTCGGGCCGTGTGCAGACGCCGACGCTCGCCATCATCGTCGAGCGCGAGCGCGAGCGCATGGCGTTTGTGCCCGAGGACTACTGGGTCATCCGCGGTGCCTTCGACGGTGTTGCTGCGGCCGGCCCCACCGCCGGCGACGGCCCCGAGGCCTTCGAGGCGCCCCATGCCACGGCCCGCTTCAAGGCCGAGGCCGAGGCTGCGGCCGTCATGGCCCGCGTGGAAGGCGCCGTGAGCGCGCGCGTGGCCTCCGTGGAGAAGAAGCGCCGCAAGGTTCCGGCGCCGGTGCCCTTCAACACCACCTCGCTCATGGCCGCCGCCTCGGCCGAGGGCATCAGTCCCGCCCGCTGCATGCGCATCGCCGAGAGCCTGTACATGGACGGCTACATCTCCTACCCCCGCGTGGACAACACGGTGTACCCGGACTCGCTGGATCTGGCCGAGGTGGTGAACGCCATCGCGGCGAACCCCGCCTATGGCCCCTACTGCAAGCAGCTGCTGTCCGCCGCCCCCCTGAAGGCCACGCGCGGCAAGACCGAGACCACCGACCACCCGCCCATCTACCCCACGGCGGCCGCCACGCCCGACGATTTGTCCGCGGCCGACTACAAACTGTACAACCTCATTGCCCGCCGCTTCTTGGCGACCCTTTCGGGGCCGGCCACCGTGGAGGGCACGAAGGTGACGCTGGATGTGGCCGGCGAGCCCTTCGTGGCCAAGGGCGACGTGCTGGCCGAGCCGGGCTTCCGCGCCATCTACCCCTACGGGCTGAAGAAGGACGAGCAGCTCCCCGCGCTCTCCGAGGGCGCCACCATCGCTTTCAACGGCGCCACCTGCACCAAAAAGCAGACCGAGCCGCCGGCGCGGTATTCCCAGGGCAAGCTCGTCCAGGAGATGGAGAAGCTGGGCCTCGGCACGAAGTCGACCCGCGCCTCCATCATCGAGCGCCTCTACCAGGTGAAGTACGTGCAGAACGACCCCATCGAGCCCTCGCAGCTGGGCATCGCCGTCATCGACGCCCTGGACAAGTTCGCGCCGCACATCACCCATGCAGAGATGACCGCCGAGCTGGAGCGCTCCATGGACCGCATCGCCGACGGGGAGCAGACCAAGGCCGAGGTGGTGGAGACCTCCCGCAACCTGCTCGCCCAGGAGCTGGCGAACCTCATGCCCCATTCCGAGGAGGTGGCCGACGCGCTCTCCGATGCCGTGGCCGCCGACGCCTACGTGGGCCCGTGCCCCAAGTGCGGCAAGGATCTGCAACTGAAGGCGAGCCACAAGACCAAGTCGATGTTCATCGGGTGCGCCGGCTGGCCCGACTGCGATGTGACCTACCCACTTCCCAAGGGCAAGATCGAGGCCGTGCCCGAGAAGTGCCCCACCTGCGGCATGCCCCAGGTGAAGGTGACCGCCTTCCGCAGCAAGCCCCGGGTGCAGTGCATCGACCCTGCCTGCCCCTCCAACCAGGAGCCCGAGGTCGTGGTGGGCAAGTGCCCCGTGTGCGCGGAGCGCGGGCTCGACAAGAACCTCATCGCCCGCCGCAACCCGCGCACGCTGAAGCGCTCCATCACCTGCGAGAACTTCGACGAGTGCCAGACGCGCTACCCGCTGCCCCAGTACGGCGACATTGTCCCCACCGAGGAGGTGTGCGAGCACTGCGGCGCGCCCATGGTGGTCATCAAGACGGCTCGCGGGCCGTGGAAGCTGTGCCCGAACTTCGATTGTCCGGGCAAGGAGGAGGAAGAGAAGGCGAAGGCCGAGAAGAAGAGCGGTCGCTCTAAGGGTGGCCGGAAAGCGGCTTCCAAGAAGTAACCTGCCGGGGGAAGCGCTCGGAGGGTTGGTTTGATTTAAGTCGAGCAGTGCTGAATTGTCGAGCTTATTGGGCGGCGGCTTCTATCTTGCGGTAGAGGTCGCCGCCTTTTGCGTCGACGGCGACATAGGTGGGGAAGTCCTTCAGGGTGAGCTTGCGCAAAGCCTCGGTGCCGAGGTCTTCCCAGCCGATAAGCTCGCTTTCGGTGACGGACTTCGCCAGGAGCGCGGCGATGCCGCCCACGGTGCAGAGGTAGACGCTGCCGGTTTCCTGGCAGGAGCGCACGACTTCGGGGCTGCGCTTGCCCTTGCCGATGGCGGCGACGATGCCGGCCTCGAAGAGCGCCGGCGTGGCGAAATCCATGCGGCTGGCGGTGGTGGGGCCGACCGAGCCCAAGGGGCGCCCGGCCGCCGCGGGGGTGGGGCCGGCGTAGAAGAGGGTGGCACCTTCCAGATCGAAGGGGAGGTGGCCAGTGTCTTCCAAGCATTGCAGGGCGCGCTCGTGGCCGGCGTCGCGCATGGTGTAGACGGGGCCCGAGAGCAGCACCTCGTCGCCGACCTGGAGGTCGGCGAGATCCGCGCGGGTCAGCGGCAAGGTGAGGGAGACGGTTTTCGCCATGGGGAGTCCTTTCGGGGTGGTACGCTAAACGAGCTTGACGGACGCACTGCGCATGGCGCAGCAGCCCATGTTCACGGCAACGGGCAGGGCGGCGATGTGGCAGGGGGCCGTCTCCAGGTGCACGGCCAGGGCCGTGGGGGCGCCCCCCAGGGCCGCAGGACCGATGCCGAGCGCGTTCACCTCCGCCAGCAGCTCTTCTTCAAAGGCCGCCGCCTCGGCGCTTGCGGCCGGGCCGCCCACCTCGCGCAGAAGGGCGTGCTTGGCGAGTCCCGCCACCTTGTCGAAGGTGGCGCCCACCCCCAGCCCGATGACGAGCGGCGGGCAGGCGTTGGCCGCCTTCTCGCGCACGCAATCGAGGACCACCCGGCGCACGCCGTTAGCGCCGGCGCCCGGGGGCAGCATGACCACGCGGGAGGCGTTGTCGGAGCCGCCGCCCTTCAGCAGCACGTGCAGGGTGGCGCTGGTGCCGGGCACGAGTTTCAGCTCGCAGAAGGCGGGCGTGTTGTCGCCGGTGTTGGCGCGGTCGAACAGGGCGTCGCGCACAAGGGACATGCGCAGGTGGCCGTCGGTGTAGGCGCGGGCCACCGCGTCGTTCACGCGGCTGAAGATGTTGCCGGGCACGCTGAGCTTTTCGCCGACTTCCAAACACACCCACACGCTGCCGGTGTCCTGGCAGATGGGCACGCCGTCGGTCACGCCGATGCGGGCGTTTTCCAGGATGCGGTCGAGCACGCCCGCTTCCCGGCTCTCCGGCACCGCCTCCTCGCGCGCCGCTTCCACGGCTCTTTGGAAGTCGGGCCGCAACGTGACGGCGCACTGGCGAATGGCGTCGTAAACCGCCTCGCCCACCGTCTCGGCGTTAAGGCGTTCGGTAACCAATGGCTGTCGGGGGCACCTTTCGTGGGACACGTTTTCGCCAGTAGGCATTTCGCCTATGGCCATCGTTTCGGGGGTCTCTTCGTTCACGGACGCCTCCATCCAATAGTCGGGCCTGTTTGAAGTAAGAATTTCGAGTTGTTAGAGTTTCCTTGGAGGATATTCTCAGATTTTCCGGGTAATTAGGTCGTTTTCTTCCCAATATAGCTCAAAGCGGAGGTCGCCAAGGGGGCGAAAGTCTAACAAGTCGAAATTTTTGCCCAAATGCGGCCTTGGGATTGGTTGGAAAGGTTTTGCGGATGCGAGAGGTGAGAGGTTGGTGTTGGGGGGCGCAAGGGTGAGGGGGGCGAAGCGCGCGACTGGTGGGATGCGACAGGGAAGGGCGCGATACACAAGTCTGGCTTAGGGGTCGAAACTTGTGCGGCGGGTGGAACTTGTGCGCAGGGGAGGGGCGAGCGGGGGTACGCGGGCGGGGAGGGGGTACAATAGACAGGTTTACACGGGAGAAATCGTTCTAAGGACTTGGAACCTATGGATATCGCAGCGGAATCGCTCGCCAAGCACGCCGAGTGGCGCGGCAAGCTCGCCTTCGATCCGAAGATGGACATCGCCACGCGCCACGATCTGGCCGTGGCCTACACCCCCGGGGTCGCCGAGCCCTGCAAGGTCATCGCCGAGAACCCCGAGGCGGCCTACGACTATACGCTGAAGGCGAACACGGTGGCCGTCGTCTCCGACGGCAGCGCTGTTCTGGGGCTGGGCAACATCGGCCCTGCCGCCGCCATGCCGGTCATGGAGGGCAAGGCAGCCCTGTTCAAGGCCTTTGGCGGCGTGGACGCGTTCCCCATCTGCCTGGATACCCAGGACACCGACGAGATCATCGAGACGGTCATCCGCATCGCCCCGGCCTTCGGCGGCATCAACCTGGAGGACATCGCCGCCCCCCGCTGCTTCGAGATCGAGGCGCGGCTGAACGACGCGCTGGACATCCCGGTCTTCCACGACGACCAGCACGGCACGGCCATCGTGGTGCTCTCGGGCATCATCAACGCGCTGCGCCTTGTGGGCAAGGACAAAGCGTCGGTGCGCGTGGTCGTCAACGGCGCGGGCTCGGCGGGCATCGCCATCGCCAAGCTGCTTCTGTCCTACGGCTTCGCGCGCGTGACCATGTGCGACATCCGCGGCATCTTGAGCTCCTCCTACGAGGGGATGAATCCGGCCCAAGAGGCCATGCTGGCCGTCACGAACCTGGAGGACAAATCCGGCACGCTCGCCGACGCCATGGAAGGCGCCGACATCGTCATCGGGGTTTCGGCTCCCGGCGTCATCACGCCCGACATGGTCGCCTCCATGGCCGACGACGCCATCGTGTTCGCCATGGCCAACCCCACTCCCGAGATCTTCCCCGATAAGGCCCGCGCCGCCGGGGCGCGCGTGGTGGGCACCGGACGGTCGGACTTCCCGAACCAGGTGAACAACGTCATCGCCTTCCCCGGCATCTTCAAGGGGGCGCTGCAGGCCCGGGCCGAGCGCATCACCGAGCCCATGAAGCTGGCTGCTGCCGAGGCTTTGGCCGCGCTCGTCTCCGACGAGGAGCTCTCTGAGGAGTTCATCATGCCCGACCCCTTCGACCCGCGCGTGGCCGACGCCGTGGCCGACGCCGTGCGCGCGTGCGCCGCCGCCGAGCGGGAAGGGGCCTAGCAGCTGTGGCAGCACCCGCGAACACGGGCGTCTTCGTCACCTTCGAGGGGGGCGACGGCGCCGGCAAGTCGACGCAGATACGCTTCCTCGCCCGACTTCTGGAAGATGCCGGTCGCGAGGTGGTGCGTCTGCGCGAGCCCGGCGGCACCGCCGTGGGGGAGGCTCTGCGCGCCGTCGTGCTCGATCCGGCCCATGAGGCCATGAGCGACCGCGCCGAGCTGCTCATCTACGAGGCGGCCCGGGCCCAGATCGTCGACGAGGTCATCCGTCCGGCGCTCGGGCGCGGGGCGGTGGTTCTGTGCGACAGGTTCTACGACTCCACCGTGGCCTACCAGGGCTGCGGGCGGGGGCTCGACGGCGCCTTCATCGACGCGGCGAACCGGTTCGCCTGCGACGGGGTGGTGCCGGATGCCACGGTGCTTTTGGTGGCCCCCGCCTCGGCCGTGCGCTCGCGCATGGGGCGCCGCGAGGGGGCCGACCGCCTGGAGCTGGCCGGCGACGCCTTCCACAGCCGGGTGGCCGTGGGCTTCGAGCAGATCGCCGAGGCCGACCCGGCCCGGGTGAGGACGGTGCTCTCGCGGGTGCACCGCGCCGACACGTTCCGCGCCGTGCTGGAGGCGGTATCGCCCGTGCTACCGGAGGCCGCCGCGGCGCTGGCCGGCGGGGCGGATCTGGATGCCCTCGTCTCACGGGAGATGGCGGCCAAGCGCGCCGAGAAGGAAGCGAAGGCGAAGGAGGGCGCCCGTGGCTGACGCCTTCGAGAACATTCTGGGACAGCCCAAGGTGCGCGAGTTTCTGCGCGCCTCGGTGGTCTCGGAGCGGGTGACCCAGGCCTATCTGTTCGTGGGGCCGGCCGGCTCCAACAAGACCCAGGCCGCCTATGCGCTCGCCCAGGCGCTCATGTGCCCGAAGGGGCCCCGCGGGCCGCGGGGCGGTTCCTGCGGCGCCTGCGACCGCTGCGGGCGCATTCTGCGGCGCAAGCATCCCGACGTGCGCTATTTCGCCCCGGCCGGCGCGAACGGGTATCTGGTGGAACAGGTGCGCGAGATCGTGGCCGACACGGCGCTCTCTCCCATTCAGGCCGACAAGAAGATCTACATTCTGGATCGCGTGGACCAGCTGGGCGCGAGCGCCGCCAACGCGTTCTTAAAGACGCTGGAGGAGCCGGCCGACGACGTGGTGATGATCCTTCTGGGTCGCACCCGCGAGTCGGTGCTGCCCACTATCGTCTCCCGCTGCCAGGTGGTGCCCTTCCGCCACATTCCCGCCTCGGAGGCCGCGGGCATCGTGGCCCAGAACACCGGCGCCGATCCCGCCCAGGCGCGCCAGGCCATCGAGGCCTGCGGCGGCTCCATCACCTCGGCCGTGGCGTTTCTGCGGGCGCCGGGAAGCGAGCGCCTCGCCTTCCGGACGCGGCTCTTCTCCGATTTGGCCATGCTTCAGCGCGCCGACGACTGGGATGTGGTGGAGATGGCCCGCGCGCTCGTGGAGGCGTCGAAGGCGCCGCTCGACGAGGTGCGCGCCTCTCAAGAGGAGGAGCTTGCCGAGAACGCCGACTTTCTCGCGAAATCTGCCATCCGCCAGATAGAGGCGCGCAACAAGCGCCAGCTGTCGGCGAAGACCTCCGAGTATCTGCGCCAGACGACGGCCATGGTTCGCTCGTGGCTGCGCGACGGGCTCATGGTGGCCTGCGGGACGCCGGAGCTGGTCATCAACACCGATGTGCGCGATTCGCTGGTCGCGCTGTTCTCCGGCGCCGATGCGGCGGTCATCGCCGCAGCTTGCTCCAAGGTGGACGAGTGCGAGCGTGCGCTGGCCTATAATGTATCCCCAGAAACGTGCTTGGACACGTTGCTGTTCGACGTAAGAGAGGTTGTTCATGGTTCGGGTCGCACCGATTAACTTGACCTTCAACCCCCGGACGCTATGGTTCGATCCGGGCGATTTGGATATAGAGAAGGACATGCCCGTGGTGGTGCGCACCGCCCGGGGCACCGAGTTCGGCATCGCCGCGAGCGAGGTCATCGAGGTGTCCGAGGAGCAGGTGCGCGCGCTGAAGAGCGCCCTGCGCCCCGTGGAGCGCATCGCGACCGAGGAGGACATCGAGCAGGCGGCCGAGATGGAGCGCGCTTCCGCCGAGGCCCTGCCGGTGTTCAAGGAGATGGCCCGGGAGTACCACGAGGACATGCACCCGGTGTCCGTGGAATTTCTGCTCGACGGCGACAAGGCCGTCTTCTACTTCGAGGCCGAGGAGCGCATCGACTTCCGCGAGCTGGTACGCAAGCTGGCGGCCCGCTTCCACGTGCGCATCGACATGCGTCAGATCGGCGTGCGCGACGAGGCCCGCATGGTGGGCGGCATCGGGCACTGCGGCCAGGAGCTGTGCTGCAAGCGGCTCGGCGGCGAGTTCTGCCCCGTGTCCATTCGCATGGCCAAGGAGCAGGGGCTCTCGCTGAACCCCCAGAAGATCTCGGGGCTGTGCGGGCGCCTCATGTGCTGTCTGCGCTACGAGTTCGACGCCTACAAGGACTTCAAGGGCCGCGCTCCCAAGCTGAACGCCACGGTGCAGACGCCGGCCGGGCCTGCCAAGGTGGTCGATCACGACGTGCCGCGGGAGATCGTGTCGCTGAAGGTGGAGGGGGAAAAGCCCGTGAAGGTGCCCCTGTCCGACTTCGATCCGGCGCCCGAGGGTGCTACGCGGCCCAATGCCGTGGGGGAGGAGGCTTGGGAAGAGGCGACGAGCGATCGCGGGCTCATCGGCGGCGAGGCGCTCATCTTCTCGACGAGCCAGTTCACCGGGGCCGACAAGCTGGCCGAGGGCGCCAAGGTGCGCCATACCGGCGGATCGCGCAAAGGATCGGGCGAGGCGGGGCGCTCGCGCCGCAGCGGCTCCGAGGGCCGCGGGCGCGGCAGCTCGCGCTCGGCGGGGGCGCCGACGGCGTCTCCGGCCCCGGCCGCCCCGCCCCGCAAGCGCCGCCGTTCCACGAAGCTGTCGGCGGCCGACGACGGGCGCGGTTTGGAGCGCGTGTCCACCTCCCGCGAGGAGGGCGCGCGCGGCGAGGGAGCCGCATCGCCGAAGCCGCGCCGTCAGCGCTCCGGGACGGCCTCGCGGCCCAAGGACGGGGCGCGACCCAAGGACGGCGGGCGCAGCCAGAGCGGCCAGGGCGGCCAGGGGAAAGCGCAAAGGGCCAAGGGCTCCCAGGGCCGCTCTCGCTCCGGCCAGGGCGACGGCAAGTCCAAGGGCGCCTCGCCGCGGCCGGGCCAGAAATCCTCGGGGCTGCGGGCCGAGCAGGGTAGTGCGTCCCGGGGCGAGGGCGCCAAGGCGGACGGGGGCGCTTCCAAGCCCCGGCGCCGGCGCCGCTCCCGCAAGCCCAAGGCCGACGGCGGCGCGGGCGCGGGCGCGGGCTCGGGCTCGGGCCAGCAGCCCGGCGGCAACGGCGGCAACGGCACCGGAAACTAGGGAGGCACCTCACTCATGAACGTGGACTACGCCCTGCTCACCGATCTGTACCAGATCACCATGGCCCAGGGCTACTGGGACGCCGAGAAAGCGGGCGAGGAGGCCTGCTTCACCATGTACTTCCGCGACTACCCCTTCAAGGGGGGCTACGCGGTGGCCTGCGGCATGGCCCAGCTGGCCGACCTGGTGGAGACGTTCCGCTTCAGCGAGGAGGACATCGCCTATCTGGCCTCGCTGGACGCCCCGGCCGGCGGCCCCTTGTTCGATCCGGCCTTCCTGGAGTATCTGCGCGATCTGCGCCTGTCGGTGGATATCGACGCGGTGCCCGAGGGCACGATCGTGTTCCCCCACGAGCCGCTCGTGCGGGTCACCGGCCTCATCATGCAGTGCCAGCTCATCGAGACGGCGCTGTTGAACATGGTGAACTTCCAAACGCTCATCGCCACCAAGGCCGCCCGTGTGTGCCGCGCCGCCAAGGGGCGCCCCGTGGCGGAGTTCGGCCTGCGTCGGGCCCAGGGCCTAGGCGGCGTGTGGGCATCGCGCGCGGCGGTGGTGGGCGGCTGCGCCTCAACCTCGAACGTGCTGGCCGGCAAGCTCTTCAACATCCCGGTCTCGGGCACTCACGCCCATTCTTGGGTCATGTCCTTCGATGACGAGCTTACCGCCTTCCGCGAGTACGCCCGCATCTTCCCGAACAACTGCATCCTTCTGGTGGATACCTACGATGTGGAGCAGGGCATCAGGAACGCCATCACCGTGGGCCTGGAAATGCGCGAGCGCGGCGAGCGCCTGGCCGGCATCCGCATCGACTCGGGCGACCTGTCGTGGCTCTCGAAGATGGCCCGGCGCATGCTGGATGAGGCGGGGCTTACCGATTGCGGCATCGTGCTCTCGAACGATCTGGACGAGTACACCATCCAGTCGATGCTGGAGGAGGGGGCCGACGTCATGTCCTTCGGCGTGGGCACGAAGCTGGCGAGCGCCTATGACCAGCCGACTCTGGGCGGCGTCTACAAGCTGGCCGCGGTTCGCGCGGGCGAGGATGCCCCTTGGACGGCGCGGCTGAAGATCTCCGAGTCGGCCGCCAAGCTCACCACCCCGGGCGTGCTCGACGTGCGCCGGTACTACCAGTCCGACGGCCGCATCGCTGGCGACATGGTCTTCGATGTGAACGAGACGCCGGATGCGCGGGAGGTCATCGTGGACCCCATGGACGATTTGCGCCAGAAGAACCTCTCGGGCCTGCGCTTCGAGACACTGCTGCGTCCTTTGGCCCGTGCCGGCAAGGTGGTGCTCGCGCCGGAGGACCGCAGCGCCATGGCCGCCCGCGCCCGCGCTTGTGTTGGTTTGGAAACCCTTGACGAAACTCAGTTGCGTATGCTGAACCCCCACACCTATCCTGTTGGTCTGGAGCTGGGCCTCAACGAGCGCCGCCGGGCGCTGGTGGCCGAGCTGCGACATATTTTATAGAGAGGACGCTCTATGGCGAAATGCCACCTGATCATCGATTCCTGCTGCGATCTGCCCGCCTCGGTGGTGCGGCGCCCAGGCGTCACGCTCATGAAGTTCCCCTACACCGTCGACGGGGGCACCTTCGAGGATGACCTGTTCGAGTCCGTGTCGGCCGAGGCCTTCTACGGGGCCATGCGCAAGGGCGCCGAGCCCTCGACGGCCCAGGTGACGCTGCAGACGCTCACCGACACGTTCACGGCGGCGGCCGAGGAGGGGACGCCGGCGGTGTACCTGGCGTTCTCCAGCGGGCTGTCCGCCTCTTTCGACGCCGCCTGCGTCGTGCGCGACCAGGTTCTCGCCGAGCACCCGGACTTCGAGCTGCACATCGTGGACACCCATTTGGCCAGCGTGGCCGAGGGGCTGCTCGTCTACGAGGCGCTGGTGCAGCACGAGAAGGGCATGTCGGCCGCCGAGCTGGCCGCTTGGGCCGAGGAGGCCCGCTGCTTCGTGAACGAGGAGTTCATGGTGGACGACCTGGAGGCCTTGCGCCGCGGCGGCCGCATTCCCGCCTCGGTTGCCGTGGCCGGTGCCGCCCTGGATGTGAAGCCGCTGCTCGTCATTGCCGAGGACGGGACGCTGTCGTTGGTCGGCGTGGCCCGGGGGCGCAAGAAGGGCATCAGGCAGCTGGCGGAGTACTACAAGAAGAACGTCGACGACGCCGGTCAGGCCCATGTCGCCATTGTGGGCCACGCCGACTGCCCCAAAGATGCCGCGCGTTTGAAGGAGGCCCTGGAAAAGGAGGCGCCCGGGCTTTTGTGTCTGGTGTGCAACATCGGGCCGGTCATCGGGTCTCATGTGGGCACCGATATGCTGGCCGTGGTGTTCTGGGGCCATGACAAGCGCGAGAACCTGTCCGTGGCCGATCGCATCGCCCGCAAGGTGAAGGGAGACAAGTAATGGCGAAGTCGTACGCCTACGTGGGAGCCCCGTCGTTCATCGGGGCCGTGGAGGGGCGCCTGGCCGACGCCGGCTTCTCCCGAGTGTCCGATGTCGCCTCGGCGGACATCGTGGTGACGTTCGCCACCTCCGGATCGGCGCTGGAGGACTTGTACTTCGGCGACGAGGGGCTCGTCACGACGGCGGCCCCGGGATCCACGCTGGTGGACTTGTCGGCCGCCACGCCGAACTTCGCCCGTGAGATCAACGCCGTGGCGACGGTGAACGACCTGGTCATGGTAGAGGCGCCGGCGACGGTGCGCTCGCTGGTGGCCGCCGATGCCTTCGCCCGCGAGAACCTTCTGGGGCCGGTGGCCACCGAAGCCGAGCTGACCGATGAGGTTCGCCGGCTTCTGGACGCCATCTTCGGGGAAGTGGTGGAAGTGGGGGCACCGGGCCGCGCGCAGCTTCTGCGCAACACCCACACGCTGCCCTTGGCCGCCGATCTGGTGAGCGCCATCGAGGCCGTGGCCTTGGACGATGCCTCGGCTCGCTCGGTGGGGGCGCTGGACGCCGACCAGATTCCGCTGTTCAGCCCCGTCTCCGCCGATCCCGTGGTGCAGGCCGTGCGCCAGCAGCGCTACACCGGCGACTACACGGCCGAGATGCTTCTGGCCGAGCTGTCCGCGGCGCTCATGGCCGCCGACGACGCCGAGGTGATTTTGCCCGGCGTGGAGGCGACCATGCACCTGCTGGAGCTTCTGGTGGTCATCGGGGGCGCCGATATGGCGCCGGCGGCGCTGTCGCTGGTGTACCAGGACGAGGCGGCCGGGGCCCGGGCCGGGCTCGATTGGACGCGCGCCGAGCAGGCCTATGGGCACCCTGCCTCCGAGGAGGACGAGGACTGGAGCGCCTACGACGACGAGGACGGCTGCGGCCACGACCACTTCCGCGAGGATCACGACTACGACGACTATGACGACTTCGCCCCGTACAACGACGACTTCGATTACAGCTCCAATTAGCTGTGACTCGCCAGGGTCAGAGCTGCGCGATACCTTGATTCGCTCAGACAGTCCTCGCTCGGCGGAAATGCCCACAGGGCATTTCCGTTCGCTGCGGAACTCGCTCGGTCAAGGCATCCCGCATCCCCTCTACGCGTTGCCGTTGTCGTGCGAGCTGTGCCCCCGGAGGTGTGGCGTTGATCGGGCGGCGGGGGAGCGCGGGGTTTGCGGAGCTGCGGGCGAGGTGCTCGTGGCCCGGGCGGCGCTGCACTTCTGGGAGGAGCCGCCGATCTCCGGCGAGGACGGCAGCGGCACCATCTTCTTCTCCGGCTGTCCTCTGCGCTGCGTCTACTGCCAGAACGCCTCCATCGCCCTGGGCGAGCACGCCCGGGCGATCAGCGTCGAGCGCCTGGCCGCCATCATGGGCGAGCTTGAGGACGCCGGCGCCCTGAACATCAACTGCGTGACGCCGACGCACTTCGCGCCGCAGATCCGCGAGGCGGTTGCCTTGGCGCGCGAACAGGGCATGGCGCTGCCGGTGCTGTGGAACACGGGCGGTTACGAGACCGTTGAGGCGGTGCGCGGCAACGGCGGTTTCGTGGACGCCTACCTCACTGATTTCAAGTACGCCGACGGCGAGCTGGCGGCGCGCTACTCCCGTGCCGCCGACTATCCCGAGGTGGCCCTTGCGGCCCTGAAGTCGATGGTCGAGGCGACGGGTGCGCCATGCTATGACGAGTTCCGCGGCCAGGAGCGCCTCGTCTCCGGCGTGATCGTTCGCCACCTCATGCTGCCCGGGGCCCTGGAGAACTCCAAGGCCGTGGTGAGGCTTCTCCACGAACGCTTTGGAGGCGATATTCGCCTGTCGCTCATGAACCAGTACACGCCGGTGATCGCCCGGGCCGCTGATGCGGGTGATGCGCGGGCCGCCGCGGCTCTGGTCGCGAGCCCCGAGCTGGGGCGCGCCGTGCCCGATTCCGAGTACGAGGAGCTGCTGGATTTCGCTGACGCGTTGGGAGTGGAGGACTACTTCTGGCAAGAAGGGGGAGCCGCCGAGGAGAGCTTCATCCCGGCTTTCGATTTCGCGGGCGTGTAGCGCCTAGCTGCCAGCGGCATGCGGAAGTATTAGCCGACTTTTGGCTCAACGGTCGCATGAACTTCTCCTCTGCGCGCGTTTTCGACCGTGCACATGGTGTACGATAGCAAAAATGCCCCATCGCGGCCGCAGCGTCGCGATACGCCGTCGCGTGCGGCGCGGATGCCTTCGGGTGCCTCGCTGAAAGGAGAAGTCGTGGTCAAGATCGTCACCGATTCGGTCGCCTCTATCCCCGCCGAGGTGGTGCGGGCGCGCGATATCGAAGTCGTCTCGCTGTTCGTGAATCGGGATGGTCGTGAGTACCGCGAGGCCGACATGGACGTCGATGCGTTCTACGAGGATATCGCCGACATGATCGACAATCCGCCTACGTCGAGCCAGCCCTCGCAGCATGCGATGGAGACGATTTTCGAAAAGGCGGCGCAGGCGGCCGATGAGGTGCTCGGGGTTTTCATCTCGTCGAAGATGTCCGGAGCGTTCGAGGGGGCGGTGCGCAGCGCTCGGGCCTGCAAGGAGCGCTACAAGCAGTTCCGCTGCACACTGATCGACTCGACGTCGAACTGCGGCGACGAGATGTTCGCGGTGCTCGATGCATGCGATGCGCGCGATGCGGGCGGCGATCTGACGCGGTGCGCGCAGGCGGCGATTGATTCGGTCGCCTCGTCGCGGTTCATCTTCGCGCCGGAGAGCCTTGCTTTTTTGAAGGCGGGCGGTCGCATTGGAGGTGCGTCGGCGTTGCTCGGCGGTCTGCTGCAAATCTCCCCCGTGCTCACGGTGGCCGATTGGGAGACGGCTACGTTGGCGAAAGTGCGCACGTGGAAGAAGACGCTGGCGCGCATGGTCGATATCTTCAAGGAGGATATCGATGCGTGCGGCCTGGCGCGCGTGGTGGTGCACTACATCGGATCAGCGGCCCCCGCCATCAAATGGGCGCGCGAGGCTATCGAGCCGGTGGTGGGACACGCGGTGGAGGTGCTGCCCGTCAGTCCGGTCATCGGCGTGCACGTGGGGCCGGCGGTGGGGATTGCCTACGAGTGCGAGCGTCCCGTGCCCGGCAAGCTGACCGCCCCAACCAGCGAGCTGGTATTCAGCTTGTAGGGCTGTCGTCGCACCGGCGGGGATGTTTGCGCGGCCGCGGCTCACCCGCGCTCAGCGTAGCGCGGTGCGCAGGGCGGCAGGACTTTCCTGCAGCTCGGTGAGGTTCTTCCAGAAGCGCTTGGGCATGAATTGACGGCGCAGCTCCGGGTGGTAACGGGCGTCGATGGAGACGCTTTTGTAGAAGGTGCGCCAGGCCTCGCTCATGAGGGCCTCGTCGGCGGTGCGGTCGGGCAGCGCCCGTTCCAAGTCGCCGGCGCCCTCGGTGTTCACCAGCTGCCAGTCGCCGCCGTCGTAGACGCCGGCGAGATGGTGCACCTCGTCGTAGATGATGAAGGGCTGCACGCCGAGCCGTTCCACGAAATGATCCATGATGAGCGGCACCACCGACGCCTTCGGGTTCACGCGGGCGAACCACACATCGGCTCCTTCGCCGGCGAGGTGCTGGAAGCGCACGAACTGGCGCATATGCTCGCATTCCTGACCGACCGAGCGCGAAATGCGGAAGAGCCGCTCTACTGCCGGGTGGGTGATGTCCGAGAAGGCGCGACCCCGCTGCTTGGGGCACGGCCCCATGCCGCCGCGGCCTGCGCAGGAGGCGCGCTTGCGGCAGTGCTCGCATGCGCGATGCTTCTGCTCGTCGATGGCATAGCGCACGAAGCGGTAGACCGCCGTGCCCGCATCCGGCTCGTCCGAGCAAGCGGCGCGGGTCACCGCCAGGGCTGCCGCGCGGCCGCACTGGCGGCGCAGGGTGCTCATGACGCGCAGGGCCCGGTCCTGGTCGGTGGGGATGAGCGCCACGCGCTGGCCGAGACGGGGCTGCAGGCGCTCTTCCGGCGCGACATCGGTGGGACGCTCGTGGCGCTCGTAGGCGGCGAAGACGGCCGAGAGCAGCCCTTCCAGGGAGCCGTCGTAGGCGTAGGCCACCTCGTCGTAGATGTCGGGAGGAGGGGAGGGCGTCGCAGGGGCGCCCTCCGCGTATGCGTTCGGGATATGCTTCATGGCGCCCACCTAGGCCACCGAGAGCAGCGGGCTGTCGAGCGTTTTGCGGCCGTCGGCGATCGAGCGCTCTGCGACCGATGCCGGCTCGGTTGCGGCCGCTTGCCGCCCGGTCGCCGTCCCGGCCGCCTCAAGGGCCCGGCGCTGGGCGGCGAAGGCGACCTCGCGGGCGGTTGCCGCATCGGGGCTCGCCTCGGGCAGTACGGGCGGTGCCTCCACGGTTTCGAAGAGGCTCATCTGGCCAGCTGGGGCGCGGTCGGCGCGGCGCCCATGGCGACCGCCGTCGATAGGGGCCGAAAGCCGCGCGTGCAGGGCCTCGCGTGAGAAATCGACTCCCGATCCGCCCCAGGCGCCGTTCATGGTGATGAAGTAGCGGGCCCGCTTGTAGGCGATGCCGAGCTTTCTCAGCTCCGCCTCGCCGAGGGTGGACTGCCGTCGTGCCCGACAGATGAGCTTCGCCCCGCGCACGCCGATGCCGGGCACGCGCAGAAGGGCCTCCAAAGGCGCGCTGTTCACCTCCACGGGAAAGAAGTCCAGGTGGTTCAGAGCCCAGTTCGCCTTCGGATCGACATCGGGGGCGAGGAAGGGGTTCTCCTCGTCGATGATCTCGCTCACGTTGAAGCCGTAGAAGCGCAAGAGCCAGTCGGCCTGGTAGAGGCGGTGCTCGCGGTTCAGCTGCACGGCGTCGGTGGCGGGCAGGAGCGGGTCGGACACGACGGGGAGGTAGGCGCTGAAGAACACGCGCTTCAGCGACAGGTGGGTGTACAGGGCCGCCGACAGGTTCAGGATCTGGTAGTCGCTTTCCGGGGTGGCTCCGACGATCATCTGGGTGGACTGGCCCGCCGGCGCGAAGGCCCGTGCCTTCCGGGCGTTCTTCTTCGTCAGGTATACCGTAGTGCGCTTCTTCGCCAGCGAGCGCGATTCCGCATCGTCGGCGATGGAGTCGCAGATATGCCGCATGGGGGCCAGGATGGACGCACGCGACTTGTTGGGGGCCAAAAGCCCCAGGCTCTGCCGGCTCGGCAGCTCCAGATTCACCGAGAGACGGTCGGACAGGTGCCCCAGCTCGTCGATGAGCTCCACCGAGGTGCCGGGGATGGCCTTGGTGTGGATGTAGCCGCGAAAGCCGTACTCCTCCCGCAGGATGCGCAGGGCCTCGATCATGAGCTCGGTGGTGCGGTCGGGGCATCCGGCGACACCGGAGGAGAGGAACAGCCCCTCGATGTAGTTGCGGCGGTAGAAGCCGATGGTGAGGTCGGCCAACTCGCGAGGCGTAAATGCGGCTCGGGGTGCCTCGGCGTTGCTCGCGCGGTTCACGCAGTAGCAGCAATCGTAGACGCAGACGTTGGTCATGAGCACCTTGAGCAGCGTGACGCAGCGCCCGTCCGGCGTGAACGAATGGCAGCATCCCGCCTGGGTGGCCGCGCCCAGCTGTCCGGCCTTGCCCGCGCGCTGAACCCCGGAGGAGGTGCAAGCCACGTCGTACTTCGCCGCATCGGCCAGAATCTCCAGCTTCTCGATGACGTTCACCGCGCAACCCCTTCCAACCGCCAGACATCTTCCCGCCGCTAACACCAAACGAGCACACTTGTTCGCCCGAATGAATGTACGCTATACTACCCGAATAGATGTTCGCGTGTCAATGGGCGGAACATCGCCGGTTTGCTTGCGGCGTATGTCTTCTGGGGTCGGGAGAGGAGTGTGGCGGCGAGGGGGCTTGCGAAGGGGGAGACTTCGTTGTCGTCGGTTCGCGATTGCTCCTGCTTCTACGAGTCAAGCTCCTCGAGCAACCCCTCACGGTATTCCGCATCGGTCGCCGCACGGCGGGCGTCCTCGAAGCGGCCGGCATCCATAAGCTGAGCTATCAGCTTTCCAAGTTGGTCGGCTCCTTCCGCCCGTCCAGCGGCCCTACCCTCGGCTCTGCCCTCGGCAAGCCCCTCCTCACGACCCTTCTTCTGCAGGAGGCGGCCTTGGGCGCGCATATCCTCTTCCAGCGTCAGCATGACAAGAGACTCCTCTCTCCATGGAGCGTCTTCGTTGGCGGCCTCCACGGCGGCCGCGAGGTCGGCGGTAAGGCCGTCGCCTCCGACCTCCTCGGTGGCGACGTACCGAAGTAAACCACGAAGCGGCCCGTCTGGCAACATCTCCCAAGC
This sequence comes from Adlercreutzia sp. CNCM I-6207, assembly GCF_977072305.1. Taxonomy (NCBI): domain Bacteria; kingdom Bacillati; phylum Actinomycetota; class Coriobacteriia; order Eggerthellales; family Eggerthellaceae; genus Adlercreutzia; species Adlercreutzia sp. CNCM I-6207. The sequence continues at coordinate 29,638 of NZ_CDRVLZ010000014.1, read as the reverse complement.
GGAGGCGTTGAGCACGACCCATCTGAAGCCGTGCCCGAGTACCACGGATCCGCTCTCATCGCATATCATGTCGAAGGTGTAGACGGGGAGCCCCTCCTTGAACTCGTCGTGTAGGCAGATGAAAACGATAAAGCTCTCGGGCAAACTGTCGTAGGTGGCTCCCGGGCGCAGCATCGCAGTGTCCATGGCGCTCTGGTAGTAGCGCATGCGTCGACCCAGGCCCTCGCGGGAGTAGGTCTGCATCTCCACGTCGTAGAGCGCGTCCGAGGTGCGAACCCAGGCGTCGAGGCGCACTCCGTGGGAGCCGACGCGGGGCTGCAGGGTGCGCTCGGCGACGACGTTGCGTACCTCGTCCACGGGCACACCGAGGGCCGTCTCCAGCACTCGGCGGCACAGATCGGGGCGCTCCTCCATGATCCTGTCAAACATGGGGTACTCGCTGAACAGAAGGTTTCTCGACATCTAGGCCGTCCTTTCACCGGGGGTTTGGATCGTGCCATGCTACGCGATCCGAACCGCAGAAATGACGCGGGAATGTCCCGGTTCGTTCCCCGCGCCAACCGTGCTGGAGCCGCACTTTGATCGATTCGGGGAAACCGACGAGGAAATCGGGTATCATGGTGCCCATAGGAAACATGAGGGAACTCCTCACGGATGAAAGGGCGGCTATGGAGGCTTACAAGCGCGAGTTCATCGAGTTCATGGTTCAGAGCGACGTGCTGAAGTTCGGCGATTTCACGCTGAAGAGCGGGCGCAAGTCGCCGTTCTTCATGAATGCGGGCGCCTATGTGACCGGCGAGCAGCTGCATCGGCTGGGTCTGTACTACGCCCAGGCCATCAACGACAATTTCGGGCTGGACTTCGATGTGGTGTTCGGGCCAGCCTACAAGGGCATCCCCTTGGCGGTGGTGACGGCCATGGCGCTTCAGGAGCTGTACGGCAAGGAGGTAAAGTACTGCTGCAACCGCAAGGAAGTGAAGGACCACGGGGCCGACGCGGGCAACCTGCTCGGCGCGGAGCTTCACGACGGCGACAAGGTCATCATGGTGGAGGACGTCACCACTTCGGGCAAGTCCATCGACGAGACCTACCCCATCTTGAAGGCCGCTGCCGATGTGGATGTGCGCGGGCTCATCGTGTCGCTCAACCGCATGGAGGTGGGGAAGGGCGGCGTCACCACGGCCCAGAAGGAGATCGAGGCGAAGTACGGCTTCCCGGTGGCTTCCATCGTGTCCATGGCCGAGGTGAAGGAGTGCCTGCACAACCACGAGGTGGCCGGGCGCATCGTGATCGACGACGATATCGCGGCCGCCATCGACGCCTACTACGAGCAGTGGGGCGCCAAGGAGTAGGGAATCTGCGGTTGCAACTTCCCTAAATCGGAGCGTTGTCGTACAATGGGCCGACGCGGAACGGCATCGATGGGGAGGGTCGGCCGTTCACGCGCTCGTCGCCGGTGTGGCTCAACGGTAGAGCAACTGATTTGTAATCAGTGGGTTGCGGGTTCGATTCCTGTCACCGGCTCCATGTTTTACCAGGTCAGAGGTTTATAGCCTCTGGCCTTTTCTCTTTTTTGGACACTGAAGATACTGTTTGGTATCCAACGGTGCCCAGGCTGGTGGCCGGTCGTCTCCAGATGTTTTTCCGATTCTGCCTTCGAAATGCCACTTTGGCCTAGAAATGGTTGATGGACAAGAGACGGTTTGTACATTTCGGGGCTGAAATGGCAGAAAAGTGCCAGTTGAAGATAGAAATGTACAAGACGTGGAAAATGGGGCGCACATTTCGGGGTCGAAGTGGCATTTACCTGGCAGAATCTGGCGTCCGGGCCATCCACGAAGTTCGTGCGCTCTGCTATCATGGCTCGGGAACGTTTGAGAAAGGAAGCGCGCGAGTTTATGGCAACGTACATCGCCCATTATCAGTCGCCGAAGGGTTCCTACGAGAGGGAGCGCGGGCTGTTCGAGTTCGAGAGCGACGCGCGGGCCGGCACCAAGGCCAACGCCCACGACGCGCGCATGAAGATGCTAGAGCTGTTCGGCGCGAGCGCGGTGTCGTGGACCATCGAGAAGGTGGAGCGCGCCGGCGCCGCTCCCGCCGAGAAGCGGGAGAAGACCACCGACGGCCAGCTGGCGCTGGACTTCCGCCCTCCCAAGCCCGAGCGCAAGCGCAAGCATTCGAAAGGATATTGGTGATATGAAGAAGAAGCACCTGAAATTTCTGAAGCAGCTGGTGGAGACTCCCTCGCCGACGGGCTTCGAGGAACCGGCGGCGTCTCTCGTGCGCGAGAGGCTCGCCGATGTGGCCGACGAAGTGGCCACCGACACCATGGGCTCGGTGCGCGCGGTACTCGAGGGCCGCGACGCCGGTGCGCCCTCGCTCATGCTGGCGGCCCATATGGACGAGATCGGCCTCATGGTCACCTACATCTCCGACGAGGGCTTCCTCTCCGTGGCCTCTTTGGGCGGCGTGGACGCGGCCATCCTGCCCGGCATGCGGGTCGACGTGCACACCGCTTCCGGCACCCTCCGCGGCATCGTGGGCCGCAAGCCCATCCACCTCATCGAGCCGGACGAGCGCAAGACGGTGACGCCGCTCTCCTCCCTCGTTATCGATTTGGGCATGAAGCCCAAGCGCGTGAAGAAGCTTGTGCGGGTGGGCGACCCCATCACGTTCGGCGTCGGATTCGAGCGGTTCGGCGACGACATGGCCGTCTCGAAGTGCTTCGATGACAAGTGCGGCGTGTGGATCGCCTGTCGCGTCATGGAGAAGCTGGCCCGCGCCGGCCGCGCCCCGGGCGACTTCATCGCCGTAGCCACCACTCAGGAGGAGATCGGCACCCGCGGCGCCATGACAAGCGCCCATGCCGTGAATCCGGACGTGGCGCTCGCCTTCGACGTCACCCATGCCACGGACTACCCGGGCATCGACAAAACGAAGTACGGAAAGATCGTCTGCGGGGCGGGCCCGGTTATCGCGCGGGGGCCGAACATCAACCCCGTGGTGTTCGAGCGCCTCGTGGCCGCTGCCGAGGCGGAGGGCATTCCGTACCAGCTGGAGGCCGAGCCGTCGGTCACCGGTACCGACGCTCGGGCCATTCAGGTGACGCGCGGGGGCATTCCCACAGGCCTCATCTCCGTGCCGCTGCGCTACATGCATACTCCCACCGAGGTCATCTGCCTGCGCGATTTGGAGGCCACGGTGCGCCTCATCACCCGCTTCGCACAAGACCTCGCCCCCGACACGAGCTTCGTGCCGGGGCTGGGCGGCGCGGTGACCGAGAATGCGGAAGGGAAGGCCGCCGGCGCCGATGCCGATGCCGATGCCGATGCGTCCGACGCTTCCGCCGCACCCGAGGAGGCGTGAGGGCCGTGCCGAAGCGCGAGGAGAAGACCATCGCGAAGAACCGCCGGGCCTTCCACGACTACGAGATCTTGGAGACCTACGAGGCCGGCATCGAGCTGACGGGCACCGAGGTGCGCTCGCTGCGGGAGAACAACTGCCAGCTCACCGATTGCTTCGCCCTCATTCGGAACGGCGAGGTGTGGCTCAACAACGTGCACATCTCGCCGTACTCCAATGGCAGCATCTTCAACCCCGACCCCGACCGGCGCCGGAAGCTCCTGCTGCACAAGAAGCAGATTCGCTACCTGGACGCGAAGGTGGCCGAGAAGGGCCTGGCCATCGTGCCCTTGAAGATGTACTTCAACGAGGACGGCCGGGTGAAGGTGGAGCTGGCGCTGGCCCGGGGCAAGAAGCTCTACGACAAGCGCGCCTCCATGAAGGAGCGCGACACCAAGCGCGAGATCGACCGCGCGCTGAAGGAGCGCGTTCGCTAGGCCGGGGTCTGCGGGGCTGCGCCGCGCGCCGGCGTTCGGTTGCGCCACCGCCTTCGCTCGGTGTCTGCGGGCTGCACGACCGGCGTCGCGCCTTGGCACGTTCACGCTCGGTCAACGAAACGGCGCGGGAGGGCCACGGCGCGGGAAGTCGTGGCATCATAGGTTCGGCGGGCGAGGTCGCCCGCGCACGTACATCACGAGGTTAGGAGTCTGGCAATGGGTCTTGACGAAGAGCTTGAGAGCATGGAAGAGGTCGGCGAGACCGATGCCGAGTGGACCGACCAGGAAACAGAGCTGGAAGACGCCGAGGACGACGAGGACGCCCTCTTCGACGCCGATGAGGAGGATGCCGCCGAAAGCGACTTGGAGCACGCCTACGACAGCTTCATGACCGACAACGAGGCCGACTACGACGGCTGGGATCCCGACGAGGTGCCCGAGGCCATCCAGGCCGAGGAGGACGCCGACATCCTGCACTCGGAGGGCTATCACATCGAGGAGGAGCCCGAAGAGGAGAGCGAAGTCATCGAGATGGAGATCGAGGACGGCGATGTCTATGCGGTGATCGTCGACGAGCACGACAACGAGATCGGCTTCATCTTGCTCGACGAGGACGGCAACGAGCAGGAGTACTACTACGTCGCCGAGGACAACGACGGCGACGGCGTGCGCGTGGAGCGCACCTCGGACGGCGATGAGTTCGACCTCGGCATCAGCCGCGAGGGCGTGGCCGCCGCCACCAGGGACGTGAACGCCATCTACAAGGACGGCGTTCAGGTGGCCGCCGAGCTGAAGAGCACCTTCGACGAGATCTCCGATTCGCTGAGTTTCCTTAAGAAGAAAAAGTAACGGCGACAAGGCGCTGTCGAAACGACAACGGAGACGGCCCGCATCGGCGAACGTCGGTCATCGGGGCCTACCATGAATGGGAGCGATCGGTTGGGTCGCTCCCATTTCGTCGTTAGGAGATCATTATGTGCACGGGCGTTCGTTTTGCCGATGCAGCCGGCAACTTGTATTTCGGCCGCAACCTCGATTGGTGCGAGAGCTACGGCGAGGGCGTGGTCATCACCCCGCGAGGGGCGTCTATCCCCACGCAGTTCCTTGGTTCGCTGAGTCCCGAGCATGCCTGCGTGGGCATGGGCATCGTCGTGGGCGGCGTGCCGTGCTACTTCGATTGCGCCAACGAGGCGGGACTCGCCATCGCCGGCCTTAACTTCCCTGGCTACGCCCAGTTCGCCGAAGCTCCCGAAAAGGGAGCGGTGAACGTGGCGGCCTACGAGTTCCCTCTGTGGGTGGCGGCGAGCTTCTCCACGGTGGCCGAGGTGCGCAAGGCGCTTAAGGACGTTGTCATCGTGGCCAAGGCGCCCAGCGAGGGCTATGGCGTGGCCCAGCTGCACTGGCTGGTAGGCGATGGGAAGGAGTCCATCGTCATCGAATGCCAAGCCGACGGCATGCACGTGTACGACGACGGGCTGGACGTGCTTACCAACCAGCCGCCCTTCCCCTGGCATACCGAGAATGTGCGTAACTATATGCACATCGAGACCGCGCATCCCGAGCCGGTTGCGTGGACGCGCGACACCCTGCGCGCGTTCGGCAGCGGCGCGGGCATGATCGGGTTCCCGGGCGGCTACGATCCGGCCAGCCGCTTCGTGCGGGCCGCCTTCCTGAATGCGCATTATCCCGCAGAAGAGGGGGAGGTCGCCAATGTGACGCGCCTGTTCCGCACGCTTGAGGGCGCGTCCATGTGCAAGGGCGGCGCGCAGATGGCCGACGGTCGCTTCGAGTACACGATGTTCTCCGACGGCTACTCGGCGGCCACCAAGACCTATTACTGGTGCACCTACGACGAGCCGGCGCGCCAGAGCGTGTGCTTGGACGATTACGACCTGAGCGGCGCCGAGCTCATCCGCGTGGCGGCCTAGCGCCGCGGCGGCTCGGGCGTGTCGGGCTGACGGGGCCGATGGTGCGGCTCTTGACAGGAGCGGCGCGCCCGCTAGAATAAATCGACAACCCTTAAAGGGGGCGACTGGTTTCGACATGGTAAGTTCGAAACGAGGAGCAGGCCGTGGTCTCCTCGCCACGCTAAACAGGGGTACCGTCAAGTTAATTGGCAAAAACACTTCTAAGACCGGCTACTACATGCCGGCCGCCATGGCTGCCTAACAGCAGTTCTGGTGATCACCGACCCCGGTGTTTCCCCGAACCGGGCAAGGTGTCATTTGAGGGGAATGCCCCGCGGCACGTAGTCGGTATGGCCGCTGGAAAGACGGAACCGACTAGGAGCGGCCACGTTGGTCTGCGAACCGATCCGCTCCGAAGCCCGATCGCTGACTAAGCCTGTAGCGCCTTGTGGACAATTTAGTATGGACCGGAGTTCGATTCTCCGCGCCTCCACCAAGCTTTTCGCGGCCGCTCTTCGGGGCGGCCGCTTTTCTCTCCTTGCGTGGCTTATTCCTTACGAAAACGGTCATGTTCTGGGGAAACAGGCTGAAAATCCTTTAAGTTCTGTGGGGGAGTCGTGGGGAATGGCGTGCAGGGTGGCGCGCGGGGCGCGGTCTGTGGGAAAGTAGCGCCGAACGACGTATCCGCCGGCGGCCGCGGGCTCCTTGGCTTATAATGGGCCTAAGGCGCATCCGCCGACTTGCGCGGCGGCCCCAAAGTAAGTTGAATCGCACCACGGAAGCGCACTATGCCACGACACAGCACATCTGACAATCGAATTTCCGAAGCGGGCGCAAGCGCGACCCGCGGTTTCGTCATGCCCGAGGGCCGCTTCGGCGCGCCGAGGCCCGTGGGGCCCCAGGCCACGGGCGCGATGCCGCCCCAGCACGACCAGGGAACCGCCGCGATGCCCCCTCAGCCTTCGCGCCCCGCAATCAGCGGCGCCGGCGCCATGCCCGTCGTGCCCCCCATGGGCCCGACGTCCGGCGGCTACGTGCCCGGCTACCAGGTGAATGCCCGGCCGCCCAAGAAGCATCGGGGGCTCAAGATCTTCGGCATCGTGATGGCCTCCATTCTAGGCGCCATCGCCCTTGTCTACTTCGCCGGCGTCATCGTGTTCTCCGGGCGCTTCTTCCCGCAGTCCACCATCATCGGCATGGACATCTCCGGCAAGACGCCCGAAGAGGTCCATCAGATGCTCGACGAGGTGCTGGGCGACTACACCTTCAAGGTGGAGGGCCCGGGTCTTTCCCTCACGCTGGACGCCACGGACATGGGCATGGCGCTCGACAGCCAATCTATCGCCGACGGCCTTCTGGCCGAGATGAACCCCTGGGCGTGGCCCTACGAGGTGTTCCAGCGCCACGACGACACCGACGACTTAGTCTCCACTCTGGAGAACTCGAAGCTGGCCGACACGCTGACCGCCGCCGTGGAGGAGGCCAACGCCCGCGGCACCGCTCCCAAGAACGCCACCGTGGCCTATGACGCCGACGAGGGCGGCTATGTCGTCGTGCCCGAGGAGGAGGGCAACACCCTTTTGGCCGACGTCGTCATCGACGAGGTGACGCGGGGCACGGTGAACTTCGCGCCGAAGGTGACGCTCTCCGACGCCGTGCTGGCCAAGCCCACGGTGACGCGCGACGACCCCGCGCTGGCCGAGGCGCGCGATGCGGCCAACAAGCACCTCGGCGGGGCGCTTTCCCTCACCATGGCGGGCGCCGAGAAGATGGCCATCACCGCCGACGAAATCGCCGAGCACATCACCTTGGGCGACGATCTCTCCGTGACCTTCGACCCTGAGCCTTTGGTGGCGGCGGTGAAGGAGAAGGTGAACGCCATGGACACCACGGGCGCTACCCGCACGTTCACGCGTCCCGACGGCAAGGCCGTCACGGTGAAGGGCGGCGACTACGGCTGGATCACCGACAGCCAGGCCACCGCCGACGCCGTGCGCGAGGCGCTCACCTCCGGGGCGGGCGGCACGCTGGAGATCATCATGAAGCAGAACGCGGCCCAGGCCCCCGACGAGGGCGGCCGCGACTTCGGCACCCGCTACATTGACGTGGATCTCACCGAGCAGCACGCGCGCTTCTACGGCGAGGACGGCGCCATTATCTGGGAGAGCGATATCGTCAGCGGCAAGCCCGCCGACGGGCGCGACACGCCCCAGGGTACCTACTACATCAAGACCAACGACGGCAAGTCGGTGCTGCGCGGCTACAAGCCCGACGGCACCAAGGACTACGAGACCGAGGTGGAGTTCTGGATGCCCTTCAAGGACAACTCCGTGGGCTTCCACGACGCGGGTTGGCAGGAGAAGTTCGGCGGCGACTGGTACGTCGAGCACGGCAGCCACGGCTGCATCAACCTGCCTCCCGATAAGGCCGAAGAGCTTCACGGGCTTCTGTCGGTGGGCGACGTCGTCGTCGTGCACGAGTAGGGCGCTGTGGATACGGAGCATTTCGACAACCGCCCCATCGGGGTGTTCGATTCCGGCTACGGGGGCCTCACGGTGGCCCGCGCGCTGCAGAAGCGCCTGCCGGAGGAGTCCATCCTGTACTTCGGCGACTCGGCGCGCTGCCCCTATGGGCCTCGCGATCAGGCCGAGGTGGACGGCTTCGTGCAGCAGATCTGCACGTGGCTCGTCGGCCGGGACGTGAAGATGATCGTCATCGCCTGCAACACGGCCACGGCCGCTGGCCTCGCCCATGCCCAGGAGAACTTCTCCGTGCCCGTCGTCGGCGTGGTGGAGCCGGGCGCCCGGGCGGCGGCCCATACGACGCTCAACCGGCGCGTGGGGGTCATCGCCACCAAGGGCACCGTGGATTCCAACGCCTACAGCGACGCCATACGCCACATCGACGCCGGCATCACCGTGTTCTCCACGGCGACGCCTCGGTTCGTGGAGATCGCCGAGATGGGGCTGAAGCTCTCCGACGGGCCCATCGAGGACTACATGGCCGACACCACCAAGGTCTACATCCGCCCGGAGTTCGAGGACATCGCTCGGCAGTACCTGGAGCCGCTGCGCCGCTGCGACATCGACACGCTCGTTTTGGGCTGCACCCACTATCCGCTTCTGAAGGCGCTCATCGGGGGCGTGGTGGGGCGCAAGGTCACGCTGGTGAACTCGGCCGACGAGACGGCCCGCGACGTCGATCACATCCTGCGCCGGCGCCGCGCCCACGCCCGCTCGGGCAACGTGCCCGTCCACTCGTTTTTCACCACGGCCGACGACGTGGAGGAGTTCCGGCGCTTCGGCGGCCGCGTGCTCGCCCGCCCCATGGACGTCGTCGCGCACGTGGATCTGCCCGCACTGTAAGCAACCGCCCGCACCGGCGAGGTGCCCGTCTGCAAGGAGGAGCCCGTGAAGGAAGTGCTCATCGCTACGAACAACGCCCACAAGGTGGAGGAGATCCGCACGGCCCTGAACTTCGAGGGCTGGATGTTCACGACGCTGGCCGAGGCGGGGGTGACATCAGATCCGGCCGAGGACGCCGACAGCTTCGAGGGCAACGCCCGCATCAAGGCCCGGGCGGCGCGTGCGGCGGCACGGGAGTCGCTGGGGCGCTTTGTGGCGGTGCTCGCCGACGACTCCGGTTTGGAGGTGGACGCCCTGGACGGCGCGCCGGGGGTCTTCTCGGCGCGCTACGCGGGATCCGACGGGGACGATGCGGCCAACAACGCGAAGCTTCTGGCCGAGCTTGCCGCCGTGCCGGATGCCGAGTGCACGGCACGGTTCGTGTGCACGCTCGTGTTCATCGACGAGGACGGTACGGAATCGGTGGCCCGCGGCACCATCGAGGGTTCCATCGGGCGCGAACCCCGCGGCAGCGAGGGCTTCGGCTACGACCCGCTGTTTTTGCCCGACGAGTACGGCGGCATGCGGGCGCTGGCCGAGGTCTCCCAGGCCGAGAAGAACGGCATATCTCATCGGGGAAATGCCTTGCGCGTGCTCAAAAAGGCCCTTTCCCAAAGCGTTGACGAACGGTAAAAATGGGCTGTGTGCGGGGCTTTTCCGTGGGATATTATTTCGATCTATTGACTTATAGCATACTCCATATGGTCTAATGGACACGCAGGTTGCGCGAACGTGAGATGCGCAGCGGCGCGTTTCGAAGGGGACGGCATGAAGATTGCGGAAGTCAGCAAGCGCTACGGTGTTTCCACCGACACGCTGCGCTATTACGAGCGCATTGGCCTGTTGCGCCATGTGCCTCGCAACAAGAGCGGCATTCGCGATTACGACGAGGCCAGCTGCAATGCCGTCGAGTTCGTCAAGTGCATGCGCGATGCCGGCATGTCCATCGAGTCTTTGGTGGAGTACATGGAGCTTCTGGAGCAGGGCGACGAGACGACGGCGGCCCGCAAGGAACTTCTTTTGAGGCAGGGCGACGAGATCCGGGAGCGCATTGCCGGCCTGGAGCGGGCCTTGGCGCGTCTCGAGTACAAGATCGAGCACTACGACGAGGTCATGACGGCCACCGAGCGGACTCTGCGCGCGGGGGAGTAACCGCCGCGAATGCGTTTGTTCCGTGGGCGTTGCCCTCGAGTCTTTTATTGGAGCTGACTCCAACATTTATCATGGCTTTCCGAGAAACCAACTGAGAACGAGTGAGGGCGTTCGTCGGAAAGCGGGGTGGCCGTGGCCTTTCACCAGAGCGAGAATTCTGAGAGTCTTTGCGGCGGAGCCGCGTTCGCGCGGCCCGACTACGACCGTGCGATGCGACAGGGCGCCGGCGAGGTGATTTACGGCGAGGGAAAGACCGCCGAGCAGATCGCCGCCATCGCCTCGTCGCTCATGGGCGCCGGTCAACCGCGCGTTCTGGCGACCCGCGTGGACGCGAAGAAGGCCGATGCCGTGGCCGCTCTATGGGGCGACGACGGCGGGATCGCCCCGTGCGCCTACTACGAGACGGCGCGGCTCGTCGTGTTCGGCGGCATGCCCGCGCTCGACGGGGACGGAGTGGTGGCCATCGCCTGCGCCGGCACGAGCGATCTGCCCGTGGCCGAGGAGGCGGCGTTCACCGCGGAGTTCCTCGGCAACGAGGTGCGGCGCTTCTACGATGTGGGCGTGGCGGGCATCCATCGACTCTTGGATGTGGCCGACGAGCTGCGCGCGGCCCGAGTCGTGGTGGCGGTGGCCGGCATGGAGGGCGCGCTCGCCTCCGTGGTGGGGGGTCTCGTCTCCGCGCCGGTGATCGCGGTGCCCACCTCGGTGGGCTACGGCGCCTCGTTCGGCGGCGTGACCGCCCTGCTCGCCATGTTGAACTCGTGTGCGAGCGGCGTGTCGGTGGTCAACATCGACAACGGCTTCGGCGCCGCCTTCCAGGCAAGCGCCATCAATCACTTGAATTCCCGACAGGGATAAACCTGCGGCGGTTCCCGCCGAACGCGGGCGCCTCGAGGGCGGCACCATCATGAAAGGCGATGCAATGACGAAACTTCTCTACTTGGAATGCACCTCCGGTATCAGCGGCGACATGTGCGCGGCGGCCCTGCTGGATGCAGGCGCGAGCGAGGAAGCGGTGCGCCGGGCGCTGGAGAGCCTGCCTGTGGAAGGTTTCGCTGTGGAGATATCCCGGGTGAAGAAGTCGGGTTTGGACGTCTGCGACTTCAGCGTCGTGCTGGATGCCGCCCACGAGAACCACGACCATGATATGGCCTACCTGCACGGGCACGGAGGCGCAAGCGAGCACGGCCACGGCCATGACCACGATCGCGACCATGGTCGCGCCCACGATCACGACCATGCCCACGGTGCCCCCGGTGGCCACCACCACCGCGGCCCTGCGGAAATAGCGCAGATCATCGACGGTGCCGCCATGACCGACGGCGCCAAGGCCATCGCGCACCGCATGTTCGGCTTCGTGGCCGACGCCGAGGCGCGGGCTCATGGCGTACCTGTTGGGGAAGTTCACTTCCACGAGGTGGGCGCCGTGGATTCCATCGCCGACATTATTGCCATCGCCGTGGCGGCCGACGACTTGGCGCCCGACGGCGTTGTCGTGTCCGATCTGCCCTGCGGGTACGGCACGGTGCGCTGCCAGCACGGCCTCATCCCCGTGCCCGCCCCGGCCACGGCGTTCATCGCCGAAGCTGCCGGATTGACGCTTTCCCCGGTGGACGTGGAAGGCGAGCTCGTCACCCCCACGGGCGCCGCCGCGGCCGCCGCTCTGCGCACGGAAGCCGCCCTTCCCGAGCGCTTCTCCATCAAGGCCATCGGCATGGGCGCCGGCAAGCGCGCCTACGACACCCCCGGCATCCTCCGCGCCATGATCATCGAGCCTGCGGAGTAATTCCAACCGTAGGCGAAAATCCCATTGCTTTAGCACTCTACTGTGATAAAGTACTAGCATCGATGCGAGATCCTCGTGCGTTCTTTGCGCGGGAACTCTGTCGATAATTCGCCGTTTGCCGTCCCGGTGCGCCGGGAGGGGAGAGGGCGTGTAACATGACAATCTCGGTAATCGAAGGCGCTTGCGACGAGACGAGCCAGGCGATGGCCTCGGCTGACTGCGAGCCAGGGCGAAAGCTCCGGCTGCATGCATGCCGGGTCACAGGTCTTGGGCCGTTCGCGCGTCGTTTGCGCCAGTGAGGAATGTGCGTTGAACGCTGTGACACCATCGGGCTTCCGCGACGTGCTCTCCGAGGAGGCGCGCGTCCGCGAGGCCATCACCCGGGCCGTGGCCGACCTGTTCGCCTCTCGCGGCTACGTGCCCATCGAGACGCCCACCCTGGAGGTGATGGACGTCCTGCGGGCCGGCGGACGGGTGCCGGCCACTCCCTTCAAGTTCTTCGACTCCCGGGGCGACCTTCTGGCCATGCGCCCGGACGTCACCCTGCAGATCGCGCGCATGTGCGCCACGCGCCTGGCCAACGTCCCCGGCCCCTTGCGCTTCCGCTACACCCAGCGGGTCTTTCGCGAGGCCGAGACGGAGAACCAGGTGCAGGCCCGCGAGCTCACCCAGTGCGGCGTGGAGTGCATCGGGGAAGTGGGGCCGGCGGCCGATGCCGAGATCGTCGCGCTGTTCGCCGAGGCGCTGCGGCTGGCCGGAGCGACGCAGTTCGTGCTCGCCATGGCCACGGTAGGGGTGCTCCGGGCCCTGCTCGAGCGCTCGGGGGCCGCCGAGCCGTGGAAGGCCGCGGTGCTGGATGCCTATCACGGCTCCGACTTCGTGGCCCTCGACCGTTTGTGTGACGCCGCCATGGGGCGCGCCGTGGAAGGGGAGGCCGTCGATGCGGGGGCTGCCGCGCCCGCCTACACCGAGGCCATCCGTCAGCTCGCGCGCATCCGGGGCGCCCAGGACGCCATCGACGCGGTGCGCGCGCTCGTGACTCCGCTCGGGTGCGTGGCCGACCTGGACGACTTCCAGGCCACCTACGATCTTCTGGGCGAGGCCGGCCTGGCCGACTCCGTGCTCGTCGACTTCTCGGTGGCCAGCTCCTTCAACTACTACACGGGCCTCGTCTTCGAGGCCTGCTCGCCCTATCTGGGCTCGCCTCTGGGCTCCGGCGGCCGCTACGACCGCATGATAGGCGCCTTCGGGGCCGATCGTCCCGCCGCGGGCTTCGCCTTCTCGCTGGAGCAGGCCATGGCCGCCGCCTCTGCCGAAGTGGACGCGGCGCCCGCAGGCGCGCGCCCGCTGCGCATCGCCGTCCCCAAGGGCTCCCTGAACGCCGAGGCCATCGCCTGTTTGGAAGAGGCCGGCCTCGATGTGACGGGGCTTGCCAACCCCGGGCGCGCGCTCGTCATCTCCAACCCCGGGGTCGACTACATCATCGTGCGGCCCTCCGATGCCCCCGTCTTCGTGGCCCTGGGCGCCGCCGACTGCGGCATCTGCGGCAAGGACTCGCTTTTGGAAGTGGGCGCTGCCGTGGAGGAGCTGGTCGATCTGCGCTTCGGCGGCTGCCGCTTCGTCGTGGCGGAGTCGGCCGGCACGAGCGCGGCCATCGAGGAGCGCTACCGCAAACTCGGCAGCATACGCATCGCCACGAAGTACCCTTCCATCACCCGTGCCCACTTCGCGCGCACCGGCACCCAGGTGGAAATCGTCTACCTGCACGGCAACATCGAGCTGGCGCCCATCACCGGCATGGCCGAGCGCATCGTCGACATCACCGCCACGGGAACCACCCTGCGCGAGAACAACCTGGAGATCGTGGAAGAGGTGCTCGCCTCCACGGCCCGCTTCTTCGCCAACGGCTGCGCCCTGCGCACCGACGAGCGCATCGTGGCGCTGGCCCGCGTGCTCGCCGAAAATGCCCCCAAGCACACTTACGCGCCCATCGCCGGCGCTTCCAACCCTGTTCAACCGACCCTGTCCTAAGGAGTGCGCCCCATGACCATGAGACGAATCGACCTGCAACCCCTCGAGCCCTTCACGAGCGACTTCATCGACCGTACCGGCGCCTTCAATCCCGGCGCCCTTGAGGCGGCCACCGCCATCATCGAGCAGGTGCGCCGGGACGGCGACGCGGCCCTGCGCGCGCTTACCGAGAAGTTCGACGGCGTGGCCATCGAGAACTTCCGCGTGCCGGGCGAGGCCATCGACGCCGCGATGGCGGAAGTGGATCCGGACACCCTCGAGGCCCTGAAGCACGCCGCGGCCCAGATCCGCGACTTCCACGAGCGCCAGAAGCAGCAGAGCTGGTTTTTCGCCCGCGAGGACGGGGCCATCGTGGGCTCGAAGGTGACGCCTTTGGAATCCGTGGGCATCTACGTGCCCGGAGGACGGGCGCTGTACCCCTCAACGGTGCTCATGAACGCCCTGCCCGCCCAGGTGGCCGGCGTGGAGCGCATCGTCTGCGTGACGCCGCCCACCAAGGACGGCACGCTGGATGCGGCCATCCTCGCCGCTTGCAAGATCGCCGGCGTCACCGAGATCTACACCGTCGGCGGCGCCCAGGCCGTGGCGGCGCTGGCCTACGGCACCGAGACCATCCGCCCGGTGGCCAAGATCACCGGCCCGGGCAACGCCTTCGTGGCCGCGGCCAAGAAGCTCGTCTCGGGCGATGTGGGCATCGATATGATCGCCGGGCCGTCGGAGGTCTGCGTCGTGGCCGACGAGACGGCCGACCCGCGGCTGGTGGCCATCGATCTCATGGCCCAGGCCGAGCACGATCCTTTGGCGGCCTGCTACCTCGTCACCTTCTCGGACGCCTACGCCGACGCGGTGGAGGCGGCCATCCAGGTGCACCTGGCCGATTCCACCCGCGCCGACATCACCCGCACCTCCCTTGACGATCACGGGCTCATCGTCGTGTGCACTTCCATGGATCAGGCCCTGGAGGCGGTGAACGTCATTGCGCCCGAGCATTTGGAGATGCACGTGGAGGGCGCCATGGAGTATCTGGGCGCCATCCGCAACGCTGGCGCCATCTTCTTGGGCGCGTGGACGCCGGAGGCCGTGGGCGATTACGTGGCCGGCCCCAACCACACGCTGCCCACCGGCGGCACGGCCCGCTACTCTTCGCCGCTTTCCGTGGACGATTTCGTGAAGAAGTCCTCCATCATCCAGTACAGCCCCGCGGCCCTGAAGAACGACGCGCGCGCTGTGGTGCAGATCGCCACCCACGAGGGGCTGTGGGCCCATGCCCGCTCGGTGGCCCTGCGCCTTAAGGCGCTGCTGGACGCCGAGCAGGCGAGCGTGGCCGGCTCGGCGGCGGCGGGCGTGGAAGATGGCGAGGCGCGCGGTGAATAAGGTTCGCGCGTCGGCGCCCCAGCTTGAGGGGCTCGTTCCCTACGACCCGAAGTACCTGCCGGCCGAGGCGTACCTGTCGGCCAACGAGAATCCGCGCGACGTGGACGCCGAGGTGCGTGCCGCCATCGCGCGCCGCATTGCCCAGGTGCCCCTGAACCGCTATCCCGATCCTCTGGCCAACCGCCTGCGCGACCTCATCGCCGAGGCCAACGGGCTCGACCGCGCCAATGTCCTTCTGGGCAACGGCGGCGACGAGCTTTTGTTCGATGTGGCCCTCGCTTGGGGCGGACCGGGGCGCAGCTTCCTGAACCTGCCCCCGACCTTCTCGGTGTATGCGGCCAACGCACGGCTCACGAACACCCGCTGCGTGGATGTGCCGCGTCGGGCCGACTTCTCCATCGACGAAGCGGCGGTGCTTGAGCGCGTGGGGAAGGGCGACATCGATTTCGTCATCGTGACGAGCCCGAACAACCCCACGGGCCAGAGGGCGTCCACGGCGTTCATCGAAGAGCTGCTCGACGCCACCGATGCGCTCGTGCTGGTGGACGAGGCCTACTTCGAGTTCTCGCGCGCCACGGTGCGCCCTTTGCTGGCGACCCACGAGAATCTCGCCATCCTGCGCACGTTCTCGAAGGCGTTCTCGCTGGCGGGCGTGCGCCTGGGCTACGTTTTGGCGAACGCGCCGGTCATCGAGGAGCTGTGCAAGGTGCGCCAGCCCTATTCCGTGGACGCCGTCTCCCAGGCCATAGGAGAGGTGGTCTTCGAGAACCGCGCCCGCTTCGAGCCGGGCATCCGCGAGATCATCGAGGAGCGGGGCCGCGTCATGGAGGCGCTGCGCACCCTGCCCGGCGTGACCGCCTACCCGTCGGATTCCAACTGGATTCTGTTCTCGATGGAAGATGCCGGGGCGGCCTGGCAGTACCTGTACGACCGCGGCGTGCTCGTGCGCGATTTCAGCAGCGCCCCCATGCTCGAGGGCTGTCTGCGGGCGACCATCGGCACGCCGGAGCAGAACGACGCGTTCATCCGCGGGCTGCGCGACTTTCTGTCCGAGAGCCGCGAGCGGCGCGCGCGGGCTATGCAATAGGGAAGGAGAGCAATGACGAGAGAGGCCACCATCCTCCGCGAGACGGCGGAGACGCGCATCGAGGTCACGGTGAACCTGGACGGCGCGGGACGCGCGGACGTGGCAAGCGGCATCGGGTTCTTCGACCACATGCTGTGCGCCTTCGCGCGTCACGGCCGCTTCGATCTGAAGGTGTCGGTGCGCGGCGACTTGCATGTGGACGGCCACCACACGGTGGAGGACACGGGCATCGTGCTGGGGCGCGCTTTGGCCGAGGCCTTGGGAGAGAAGGCCGGCATCGAGCGGTTCGGCAGCGCGTTCGTGCCGATGGACGAGGCGCTGGTGCTGGCGGCCCTGGATATCTCCGGGCGTGGGCAGCTGCACTGGGATGTGGAGGCGCCTTTCGGCATGGTGGGCGATTTCGACACCCAGCTCGCCCGGGAGTTCTTCATCGCGCTCGCGGCCAACGCGGGCATCACCCTGCACATCCGGCAGCTCGCCGGCGACAACGTGCACCACATCTTCGAGGCCGCCTTCAAGGCGGCAGGCCGCGCCCTGCGCCAGGCCGTGGCCGTCGACCCGGCCTTGGGCGGGGAAGTGCCTTCCACGAAGGGGGTTTTGTGAGCATCGTCATTGTCGACTATCACAAGGGGAACCTGCTCTCGGTGGAGCGGGGACTTGTAGGCGCGGGGGCAGACGTCGTCGTGACCGATAAGGCGGATGTCATCCGCGCGGCCGACGCCGTGGTGCTGCCCGGCGTGGGAGCCTTCGCCGATGCCGCCGCGTCCATGGAGGAGATGGGCCAGATGGAGGCGGTGCGCGCGGCGGTGGCCGGCGGTGCGCCGTTTTTGGGCATCTGCTTAGGGATGCACCTCATGTTCGAGGCGGGCACCGAGCACGCGCCCGTTGACGGTCCGCTGCCGCGCGGCCTCGGCTTCATCGAGGGCGTGGTGGACGCCATGCCCCGCACCGACGCTGCCGGCCGCGCCTACAAAGTGCCCCATGTGGGATGGAACTCCGTGGAGTTCTCCGAGCCGAATTCGCTGTTCGACGGAACCGCGCCCGGCGAGTT
Organism: Adlercreutzia sp. CNCM I-6207; assembly: GCF_977072305.1. Classification (NCBI taxonomy): domain Bacteria; kingdom Bacillati; phylum Actinomycetota; class Coriobacteriia; order Eggerthellales; family Eggerthellaceae; genus Adlercreutzia; species Adlercreutzia sp. CNCM I-6207. Next base: position 12,007 of record NZ_CDRVLZ010000014.1, on the reverse strand, counting down.
CTTCTACTTCACCCACAGCTTCGTGGCGCCGCCGAGCGCGGCCACCATTGCCGAGACGGTGCACTCGGTGACCTTCCCCTGCGCCGTGCAGGTGCCGGGCCGTCCCGTCTTCGGCGTGCAGTTCCATCCGGAGAAGAGCTCGGATGCGGGCGCGCGCCTGCTTGCCAACTTCGCAACCATTGCACGAGCCGCGCGCGCCGACAGCGCGCACGCTGATAAGGTGGCGAAAAACCCCGTCGCGTCAAAGGAGTAGCCATGTACCTTCTTCCTGCCATCGATCTTTTGGACGGGCGCGCGGTGCGTCTGGCCAAGGGAGACTACCATGCCGTCACCGTGTACAACGACGACCCGGCGTATCAGGCCCAGCTGTTCGAGGAGGCCGGTGCGACATGGCTTCATGTGGTCGATCTGGATGGCGCGAAGTCCGGCAATCCCGACAACCTGGAAGTGGTGCGCGCGATTTTGGCGCGCACGAGCCTGAAAGTGGAGGTAGGCGGCGGCGTGCGCTCGCTCGAGGCCGCCGATCGCCTGCTCGACGCCGGCGCGACCCGGGTTATTCTAGGCACCGCGCTCGTGCGCGACCCCGATTTCGCCCAGGCGGCCATGGAGAAGTTCGGCCCCGATGCCCTAGTTGCCGGCATCGACGCGAAGGCCGGCGAGGCCGCCGTGGCCGGCTGGACGGAGGGCTCGGGCGTGGCTGCCGCCGACCTGGCCCGCCGCATGGCGGCGCTGGGTTACGAGCACCTCGTCTACACCGACATTGCCCGCGACGGCATGCAGACTGGCGTGGAGAACGACGCCTACGCGAAGATGGCCGCCGCCTTCGGCAATCCGGTCATCGTTTCCGGCGGCATTGCCACCGCGGCTGACATCCGGGCGCTGGCTCCCATCGCCGACGCCGTGGAGGGCGTCATTACCGGTCGGGCCATCTACGAGGGCACCCTTACCGTGGCCGACGGCGTCGCGGCGTGCGACGGCACCTTCCACCTGTCCGATCAGTTGGAAGAGGAGGGGCGTCCCCTGACCATCGAAGAGTTGGAAAGCTAGCAAGCAAGGAAGAGCAGCCCGGGCGATGCCGGGTGCCTTGACCGAGCGAATCTTATCGAGAGAGTGAGAGTAGTCGGCGAAACAGACGGTGTTGCGACCGAGCGAGTTCCGCAGATGGTATCGAAGGCGATAAACGATGGGGAGCGGTTAGCCCTGACGCCTTCGATACCAGCGAGGACTGTCTGAGCGAATCGCAATACCGTCTGGTTCGCTGACGGACAGGTTGACAAAAGATGCTGACAAAGAGAGTAATCCCCTGCCTGGACATAAAGGACGGCCGCGTCGTGAAGGGCGTGAACTTCGTGGGGCTGCGCGATGCGGGCGACCCCATCGAGCTGGCTCGCGCCTACGACGAGCAGAAGGCGGACGAGGTGATCTTCTTGGACATCACCGCCACGAGCGACGACCGCGCCACCACGGTGGAGCTCGCGAGCCACGCCTCGGCCGAGCTGCACCTCCCTTACTGCGTGGGCGGCGGCTTCCGCAGCGTGGCCGATATTCGCAAGATGATCGCCGCCGGCGCCGACAAGGTGTCGGTGAACTCGGCGGCCGTGGCGAACCCCCAGCTCATCACTGATGCGGCCCGGGCTTTCGGCACCCAGGCGATCCTCTGCGCCATCGACGCGAAAGCGGTGCCCGGCAATCCCAACAAGTGGGAGGTCTACGTGGCCGGTGGCCGCAAGAACACCCACATCGACGCCATCGAATGGGCTCGCGAGGCGGCTCGGCGCGGGGCGGGGGAGATTCTGCTCACCTCCATGGATCGCGACGGCAGCCGCGACGGCTTCGACTGTCACCTGACGCGCTCCGTGGCCCGGGCCGTGGACATCCCCGTCATCGCCAGCGGCGGCGTGGGCAAGCTCGAGCACTTCGCCGAGGGCATCATCGAGGGCGAGGCCGACGCCGTGCTCGCCGCCAGCGTCTTCCACTTCGGCGAGCTCACCGTGCGCCAAGTAAAGGAGTCCATGCGAGACGCCGGCATCCCCGTGCGGCTGTAGGGCATGGGCTTGCCTTTACGCTAAAGTTGAACTATCATGCAACTCATGTTTTAACGCGATGTAAACTCTCGTGTAATAGGAGATTTGAATGGCTAAGGAGAACAGCGTTATCGACTGGGAGGCCTACGGGACGTTGCTGAAGGCGGCGCGGCTGGCCAACGGGTACTCGCGGGGCAAGAAGCTCACCGATGCGGTGGAGGAGAAGACGGGCATGAAGATCTCGGAGCGCACGATTTACGCGCTGGAGGACGCCTCGCGCGCGCCTTCCGCCGATATCTTCCTCGCGCTGCAGCAGGTGCTGCCCGAGCTGTGCGATCCGGAGTACATGCGTCCGGCCTTCCGCAAGGCCGATATCAAGGTCATGCTCGTCACGCTGCCCTAAGGAGGAGAGGTGGATCTTCCCGAGTTGAAGTACAACGAGGCGGGGCTCGTCCCCTGCATTGTGCAGGATGCCGATACGGGCGAGGTGCTCATGATGGCGTGGATGAGCGCCGAGTCGCTGGCGCTCACGCTGGAGCTCGGCGAAACCGTGTTCTGGAGCCGTAGCCGGTGCGAGCTGTGGCACAAGGGCGCCACGAGCGGCAACACCCAGAAGCTGGTCGATCTACGCTACGACTGCGACGCCGATACCCTGCTCGCGCTGGTGCATCCGGCCGGTCCCGCCTGCCACACGGGGGAGCGAACCTGCTTCTACCGCTCGATGTTGGAAGAGTAGCTGGTTGCTCGTGCTTTGTGCTCGCCGAGTGAAGGTGCGAGAGGTGTTTTAGCTGGATGATTCCAGAAATCGATGCCCAGAAGTTGGAAAAGGTGATTTTTTGGTCAGAAACGGCTGCTGCCAAGAATCATGAGAACAAAAAAGCACATTTTCCAACTAAATGAGTCCACTTTTTCACATATTCCAAATCGGAAGATCAAGGTTCGAGAAAGTTGCAAATGCAAAAGTCTCTGACCTGGTGTTTCTCGGTACCCATTTGCTTGTCCTATGAGCCAAGCTCAGTCCGAGCTTGGAAAATGTGCTTTTTTGACAGGTGGCCGCCGATTTTCCGTCTGTGTCGCAGGGCGTGGCAGCTTGGCGAGAGGCTGCCACGCCCGATTCATGTCGCGGAGTGTTGCGGGGGCGCGGGGCGGTGCCGGGCGAGTGCTAGGCCGCGTGGTGCAGGACGCGGCGCTGGGCGCGCACGAGGCGCACGTAGGCGCGGCGCATCCGGCGTCGCTGGGCAGCCGGCAGTTTCACGCGCGCCTCGCCGAGCAGTGCGCCGCCGATGATGCAGCAGGCGCCGGCGAGCTGCACTGGCGTCATTACCTCGCCGAGCACGAGCGCCCCCAGCACCACGGCCGTGAGCGGCTCGGCGTAGGCGCACACCGACACGGTCTGCATGGGCAGCTGGTCGATGGCCCGGTAGTAGAGGAAGTAGGCCAGGGCGGTGAACACGGCGCCCAGGGCAATGACGGTGGGCCAAGAGCTCAAGGGAATACGGCCGATGAAGGCGAAGCCCTCGCCAGCCGCGGCCACGGCAAGGGCCACCGCCACCGCCGTGGCAAGTTGGATGGTGGTGCAGGGGATGCCGGTGATGTCGCGGGCGAGCTTGTTGAAGATGACCATGCCAGCGGTGCTGGCGGCCGCGGCGAGTCCCATGAGGATGCCGGGAACCGACAGCGTGCCCTCCAGGGCGGACGCATTCAGCAAAAGCAGACCGCCGACCACAATGGCGAACCCGACCACCACGGGAAGCCGCAGGCGCTCCTTGAACAGAAGGGGGGACAGCGCCATGGTGATGACCGGGGCCGTGGCGGCCAGAACGGCGCCGAGGCCCACGCCAAGCAGGCGGTAGGCAGTGAAAATGGTCATCATGGCAAGGCCCAGGCAGGCGCCGGAGAGGGCCACGAACAGGTACTGGCGACGGCCGATGTGCCGGGGTAGTTGCTGGCGGGTGACGACGAAGATGAGGCCCATGAACAGCGCGCCTATTATGAGGCGCATAAGACAGACCTCGAAGGCCGACAGCGGCAGCGTGCTGGCGACGATGCCCGACGATCCGAACATCATGACGGCTGCGATGAAGCACAGAAGGTACTTCATCGATGCGATCTTCGTGCGCATGGCAAGCCTCTCCTTCTCGGTGCAGGGCGCGGGACTCGCAGGCTCAGCGCGCCGCCTTCTTCCTTTTGATGCAGCTGCATTATGGCGCTTGACAAATCCCCTGAAAAGCGAAACTATTTCATAGTTCACATGAGAAATTCTCATAACATGAGGCAATGAGGCACGAAGCAACGAGGAGAGGGGAGCCGTGGACGCCAACATCCAGAAGTACCAGGCCTTCGTGGAGGTGGCCGATGCCGGCAGCTTCACCAAGGCGGCCGAGACGCTGGCCTATTCCCAGTCGGGCATAAGCCACATGGTCTCCGATTTGGAGCGCGACTGGGGCGTGGCGCTGTTCGAGCGGAGCCGCCGGGGGGTGGTGCTGACCGGCGATGGCGCACGGCTTCTGCCCGAGGCCCGCGCCCTCTGCGAGAGCTTCCGCGCCTTGGAAGCCACTGTGGACGAGGTGCGGGGACTTGAGACCGGCCTCATCCGCATCGGCGTGTTCCCGAGCGTGGCCGCCCATTGGATTCCGCGCATCATCAAGCGCTTCAGCGCCGATTACCCGGGCATCGACTACAAGCTGCGCGTAGGAGACTACACCGAGATCGAGGAGTGGATCGCCGACGGCACCGTGGACTGCGGCTTCGTGCTGCTCCCGCTGCGCACGGACGCGCGGCTCATCGCGCGCGCCTTGGAGGAGGACGAGTTTCTGGCCGTGCTTCCGCGCGACCACGAGCTGGCGGGCGCGGGGGTGTTTCCCGTGGAGCGTCTTGCGGAATTTCCGCTGCTCTCGCCGGCATCGGAGTCCGACGACGAGCTTCTGGAGTTCCTCATCCGATGGGGCGTGCGCCCTACCACGCGTCTCACCTCGTGGGACGATCGGGCCATTCTCTCCATGGTGGAGTACGGCATGGGCGTGAGCGTGCTGTCGCGCCTTATGCTGCGGGGCCTGTCCCAAAACGTGGTCACGCTGCCCTTGTCCGATCCGGTCTTCCGCACCATCGGCGTGGCCTATCGCAGCGCCGGCCACCTTCCCCTGGCCACCCGCCGCTTCCTCGATTACTTGGAGTTTCGCAAAGAAGAGGAGTGAGCGGGGGCGGCTTGAGCGAGCTGGAATGCCGTCGGAACGCCGATGGGCTCTCCTCCGAGTTGAGTCGCGGGCAGTCTGTGCTTTTTCTTGTGCGGTGCGGTCGGTTGCGCTACTATGGTTCCAGCTCTGAATCTTGGGCGCAATGGCGCCCCACTTCCTTCCCATAGTCCCGTATCGCCCATTTTCAACGTTCTCACGGTTCGGGTTCGCAGTGCGCTTTACCGCGGTCGATTCGAGCGCCATTCCCATTCCTTTGCCTGTAAACCTCAAGAAGGAGGATGAACGTGAAGTTCTTTCTGGACACGGCCGACCTCGCCGAAATCGAAGAGGCGGCCAGCTGGGGCGCGTTGGCCGGCGTGACCACCAACCCGACGCTGTACTCGCGCATCGGCGGGAAGCTCGACGATTTCCACGCGCACATCAAGCGCATCTGCGACATCGTGGGGCCGGATTGCCCGGTGTCCGCCGAGTCGGTGGCCATGACCCGCGACGAGATCGTCCGCGACGGACGGGAGCTCGCCGCCATTGCCCCCAACGTCGTCGTGAAGATCCCCACCATGGTGGAGGGCCTGGCCGCCACGCGCGCTTTGGCCGACGAGGGCATTCCGGTGAACATGACGCTGTGCTTCACCGTGCCCCAGGCCATTTTGGCCGCCCGCGCCGGCGCCCGCTACATCTCGCCGTTCGTGGGCCGCTTCGACGACATCTCCGAGGACGGCCTGGCGCAGCTGGACGACGTCGTGCGCGCCATCGGCAACTATGACTTCTCCGAGGACACCGTAAACGGCGAGCAGATCGAGATCATCGCCGCCTCCATCCGCAGCGCCAACCATGTGACCCAGGCCGCTCTCATGGGGGCCGACATCGCCACGGTTCCCTTCGGCATTCTGAAGAAATGCGTGCAGCATCCGCTGACCGACCGCGGCCTTGAGTCGTTCCTCACGGACTGGGAGAAAGTGCAGAACGCATGAGCGATACCCAAGAGACGATGACGACGGAAGCGGCCGCCCCGGAGGCGACCCCCGAGAAGCCGAAGCGCGGCCGTTCGCGCAAGAAGGCGGAAGAGGCCCCGGCACCGGCACTGGCTGCCGAGGGTGCCGAGGCGCCAGCCGCTCCGGCCAAGAAGACGACGCGCCGCCGTGCTGCGGCCAAGCCCGCCGACGAGGCCGCATCTCCCGCAGCCACCGAGGCGCCGACGGCCGAGGAGGCGCCGAAGCCGCGCCGCACCCGCGCCCGCAAGACGCCCGAGCCGGCGGCGGAGGAGGGGACGGCTGCCGCGACCGACGCAGCACCTGCGACTTCCGAGACTTCCGAAGAGGCTCCCAAGCCGCGTCGCGCCCGCACTCGCAAGGCGGCATCCGAGCCTGCGGCCGACGCGGAGGAGAAGGCCCCGCAGGCCAAGGAGCCCGAGGGCGCCGAGGCGTCCGCAGCGGGCGCCGGCAAGTCCGAGGCGCCCGCGCCCGCCGATGCCTCCGAGTCCAAGGAGGCCCCTCGCCGCGAGCGCACCACCACGACGGTGATCCGCCGCCGCGACCGCGAGGAGCGCCGCCAGAACCAAAGCGGCCAGAACCAGAACGGCCAGGGCCAAGGCAAGAACGGCCAGAACAAGCAGAACGCCCAGAACAGCCAGGGCGGCAAGAAGAACAAGAAGAACCGCCACGAGAATCGCAACCGGGAGCCTCAGCCCTCCGTCTCCAAGGAGGAGCTGACAGAGCTCAAGGTGGTCGACCTGCGCGCCCGCGCCGCCGAGGCGGGGGTGGATGCCGCCGGGCTCAAGAAGGCCGAGCTGGTGGACGCCATCTACGAGGCCGTCTGCAAGGCCGAGGGCTTCACCGAGGTCACCGGCGTGCTGGACATCATGGGCGACGGCTACGGCTTCCTGCGCACCTCCGGCTACCTGCCCGGCGAGAACGACATCTACGTGGGGCTCGCCACCATCCGCAAGAACGGCCTGCGCAAGGGCGACATGGTCACGGGCACGACGCGCCCGGCGCGCCCCAACGACAAGTTCGCGGCCCTGCAGAAGGTGTCGGCCGTCAACGACATGGCCCCCGAGATCATGGCCTTACGGCCGAAGTTCGCCGACCTCACGCCGGTGTTCCCCGACGAGCGCCTGCTCATGGAGCACGGGAAGAACACCACCACGGCCCGCGTCATCGATCTGACGGCCCCCATCGGCAAGGGCCAGCGCGGCCTCATCGTGTCGCCGCCCAAGGCCGGCAAGACCACCGTGCTCAAGGACATCGCCGCCGCTATCACGGCGAACAACCCGGACGTGCACCTCATGTACCTGGGCATCGACGAGCGTCCCGAAGAGGCGACCGACATGGAGCGCTCCATCCGCGGGGAGGTGGTCTCCTCCACCTTCGACATGCCCTCCGAGAACCACATCCAGGTGGCCGAGCTCGTCATCGAGCGCGCCAAGCGCCTGGTCGAGCAGGGGAAGGACGTCGTCATCCTGCTGGACTCCATCACGCGCTTGGCCCGCGCCTACAACCTGGCGCAGCCCGCGAGCGGCCGCATCCTCTCCGGCGGCGTCGATTCCACGGCCCTCTATCCGCCCAAGCGCTTCCTCGGCGCCGCCCGCAACATCGAGAACGGCGGCTCGCTCACCATCCTCGCCTCGGCCCTCATCGAGACCGGGTCGAAGATGGACGAGGTGATCTTCGAGGAGTTCAAGGGCACCGGCAACATGGAGCTGAAGCTCGACCGCTACCTGGCCGATCGCCGCATCTTCCCGGCCATCGACCCCATCTCCTCGGGCACGCGCAAGGAGGAGCTGCTCATGGATCCGCAGGAGGCCCCGCTCATCTGGGGCGTGCGCCGCATTCTGGCCAACACGAACTCCACCGAGCGCGCCATGGACATGCTCATCAAGTCGCTGAAGCAGACCAATTCCAACCAGGAGTTCCTGCTGCGCATGGCGAAGAAGATGCAGGCTCAGCAGGGTCGTGCGGACGATGGCATGGAACTGTAGGCCCGGCGAATCCGGCCCGACGAAAGAAGCATTATGAGCGATCAGAACCAATGGCAGAACGCCGCCTGGGGCGCACCGCTTGGGGGCGCCCCGTCCTCGGGCGGCCCGTCGGCGGGGCAAGGGCAGGCTGCCCCAGCGCAGCCGGCCGCTTCCCAGCCCGCGGCCCCGGGAGCTGCCCCTCAGGCGACCTCGCAGCCGCAGGCGCAAGCGAATCCCTGCGGCTACGGAGCCCCCCAGCCGCGCCCGTCCTATGCGGGCCAGCCGCAAGGTGCCTATGCGGCCCAGGCCCAGGCCCAGCCGGCTGCCGCCTATGCGGTGCCGGCCCAATCCGTCCCGGCCCAGCAGCCCAAGCGCCGCGGTTGGATCGTCGGTCTGGCCGCCGTGCTGACGGTGCTCATCTTGGGGGTGGCCACCATCGGGTCGTGCACCTCGGTGTTCACCAGTTCCATGGGGGCCTTCTCCTACGAGTCGCCCTCCTGGGCCGACACGGTTACCGGAGACACCGTGGGCATCATCAACATCAGCGGCACCATCCAGTACGACGGCACCACCTCAAGCCCCGAGGGGCTTAAAAGCCAGTTGGACGCCGCCGAGCAGAACCCGCACATCAAGGCGGTCGTGCTGCGCGTGAACTCCGGCGGCGGCGTGGCCACGGCCGGCGAGGAGATGAGCACCTACATCCGCGACTTCTCCAAGCCCGTGGTGGTCTCGAGCGCCTCCATCAACGCGAGTGCCGCCTACATGATCTCGTCCCAGGCCGACTACATCTTCACTGACAAGACGACCTCCATCGGCTCCATCGGCGTCATCATGTCTGTGACCGACCTGTCGGGGCTCTACGAGAAGCTGGGCATCTCCGTCGAGAACATCACCTCGGCCGATGCCAAGGACTCCGGCGCCGGCAACCGCCCGCTCACCGAGGAGGAGCGCGCCTGGTACCAGGATCAGGTCGATCAGATCAACGAGGTGTTCATCAACTTCGTCGCCGAGGGCCGCGACATGCCGGTGGAAGAGGTGCGCGCGCTGGCCACGGGCCTTACGTTCACCGGCATGGACGCCGTGGAAAACGGGCTGGCCGACGAGCTGGGAACGCTTGAGACCGCCGTGGCCAAGGCCTGCGAGCTGGCCGGTATCGCCGATGCTGATACCGTGTATCTGCAGTCGTCCACGAGCGATTTGTCGCGCCTTCTGGATATCATGGGCACCGAAGATTCTCTGGACGTTTCCGGGACACTGAAGGAGTTGGAGAACCGTGTCGGACTTGAATAGCAGAGAGCGGGTCGAGTGGCCCGCCCGCGCCGTGGTGACGGCGGGCATGCCCTACGGGAACAAGCCCTTGCACTTCGGCCACATCGGCGGCGTGTTCGTGCCCGCCGACGCCTTCGCGCGCTTTCTGCGCGACCGCATCGGCGCCGAGAACGTCCGTTTCGTCTCCGGTACCGACTGCTTCGGCAGCCCCATCAACGAGGGCTACCGCAAGCTTAAGGAGGCCGGCGAGTTCGAGGGCTCCATCGCCGACTACGTGCTCGCCAACCACGAGCGCCAGAAGGCGACCCTTGAGGCCTTCCAGGTGAGTCTGGACATCTACGAGGGCAGCGGCATCGGGCACGCGGGCGACGTGCACCAGATGATCTCCGATCAGTTCATCGAGCGCTTGCACGAGAGCGGCCACTTGAAGCTGGACTCCACCCTGCAGTTCTACGACGCCGAGGCCGGCACCTTCCTGAACGGTCGCCAGGTGCAGGGCCACTGCCCCGTGCAGGGCTGCAAGTCGGAGCACGCCTATGCCGACGAGTGCGATCTGGGGCATCAGTACGCGCCGGTGGACCTCATCGCCCCGGTGTCCACGCTCACGGGTACCGTCCCCGAGATGCGACCCGTGGAGAACTGGTATTTCGACCTGCCCGGGTTCGAGGACTTCCTGAAGGGCTACGTGCGCGAGCTTGAGGCCGACGACGAGGTGCGCCTGGTGGTGACCAAGGCCATCGCCGAGTTTCTGGCCCCGCCCGTGATCTTCGTGAAGAACGAGCACTTGGAAGAGTACGAGGCCATGGCCGCCGAGCTGCCGCCCCACGAGTTCCGTCCCGCCGAGGGCAACAAGCAATCCTTCGAGATAGAGTTCGCCTCCATCGGCGAGCGCGACGCCGCCCGCGACGCGCTGGCTGCGGCCGGCCTGCGCTTCCGCACCTCGAAGACGCTCGTGCCCTTCCGCATCACCGGCAACATCGAGTGGGGCGTGCGCGCTCCCGTCATCGACGGCGTGGAGGGGCTCACGGTGTGGTGCTGGCCCGAATCGCTGTGGGCGCCCATCTCGTTCACCATCACGATCAACGACGAGCAGGGGATGCCGCGCACGAGCTGGCGCGACTTCTGGTGCTCCGACGACGCGCGGGTCTACCAGTTCATCGGCCAGGACAACCTGTACTTCTACGGTGTGGCCCAGCCGGCGCTGTGGGAGGCTTTGCGCCCCGGCGGCCTGTTCGCCGAGGGTCCCGACTCCCAGATGCGCCAGACCACGCTCGTGGCGAACCACCACATGCTGTTTGGCAAGAAGAAGGCCTCCTCGTCGGGCGCGGTGAAGCCGCCCACGGGCGAGGAGCTGCTGGAGCACTACACGCCCGAGCAGCTGCGCGCCCACTTCCTGGCGCTCGGGCTCGACCAGAAATCCGTCGGCTTTTCTCCCAAGCCCTTCGACCCGGACCCGGCCAAGCGCGAGGACCCGCGCTACGCCGATCCGGTGCTCAAGGAGGGGGCGCTGCTCACCAACGTGTTCAACCGCCTCGCCCGCAGCTGCTTCTACGAGGCGCAGAAGAATTTCGACGGCTGCATGCCCCTGGGCGCCGTGACGCCCGAGGTGCGCCGTCGCGCCTTCGAGGCGCTGCTCGACTACGAAGAGCGCATGCACAAGGTGGAGCTGCACCGCGTGATGTCGGTGTGCGACGAGTTCATCCGCTGGTCGAACAAGTGGTGGGCCGATGGCATCAAGGCCGCCGAGGCGTCCGAGGATGCGGATGCGCGGCGCCAGGTACTGGTGGACTCGTTCTACCTGCTGCGCATGGCGACGCTGCTCATGCATCCCATTGTGCCGGTCGGCTGCGAGAAGATCTGCGACTACCTGAGCTTCGATTTCGGCGACTTCTTCAGCTGGAACTACGACTTCGATTCCAACGACGAGCTGTGCCCGGCCATTGAGATTGATGCCGGCGCCCATCGCATCCACGAACTCCCTCCGCGCTTCGATTTCTTCCGCAAGCACGAGAGCCAGTACAAGTAAGGCTATCTTGCCAGAGCAATGATCCTCGAGAGCCCGCTTTTGCGCGGGCTCTTTTTCATCTGGCGCACTGGCCGCGCAAACGGGAGCGCGCAAGCGAGAACGCGAAGGCCGGGCATGGGCGGATCGGGTGAGGATGCGGGAGCGCGAGCAGATCGGGTGAGCAAACCAGGGCTCCGTTCAAGCCAGAGCTTCGGTTTGCGGCAAGCTCCCGTTTGCTTTGGTTTCGGGATTGTTGTGCGGTTGGGACGGTCGAGGATGCCGTGCCACGATTCCCGGCGATCAAAAAAGCACATTTTCCAAGTATTTTTGTTGCGCGATTGAGCTAGTCAAGATAGAGGTATGGAATAATACCAGTTCAACAAGGTGATTGAATAAGGCAATATATGATCCGCATTTGGCAGATTTGGAAAATGTGATATTTTGGTCAGCAGAAGTTGGACCCGCTGTTAAACCACCATTGACATATAGCCGTACCTCTCCCCGATGCTGACGCGGTTGGCCAGGCTCAGGAAGGGATGCGACTCCAGGTGCGTCAGCT
>NZ_CDRVLZ010000013.1:0-85831 GCF_977072305.1 Adlercreutzia sp. CNCM I-6207 | reverse complement strand
TTCGACGAGGGAGGGCGCAAGGTGTACGATACGATAGCCGGCCGCAGGAGGCGGCTGGGGCTGGCCGCCTAGGCCGTCCGGAAAAACGTCCGCACCCCCCTCAGCTTGGAAAATGTGCTTTTTTGTTTTCGGAAAACACCCATTTTGACCTGGTAAAACTCAAAAAATACCAGGTCAAATCCCTATTCAAAAAAGCACATTTTCCAAGCTGTGCTAACAGCCAATTCGCGGTCACATCCTTTTCTATGGGTGTTTTCGGCAGTCGTTCCCAAGAGGGGCGCGATCTCCTAAGATAGTGCGATACGCGAAAATGGCCCCGAAGCCCAAGGAGGTTTCCGTGGAATTGTTGGAAGAGCGCATTCGCCGCGATGGCGTGGTGAAGGCGGGCGGTGTGCTGAAGGTGGACGCCTTCTTGAACCACCAGATGGACATTGAGCTGTTCTCCCAGATGGCCGAGGAATGGAAGCGCCTGTTCGCGGGCAAGCCCATTAACAAGATCCTCACCATCGAGGCCTCGGGCATCGGCATCGCCGCCGTGGTGGCGCATCATTTCGGCGTGCCCGTGGTGTTCGCGAAGAAGACCCAGTCCATCAACTTGGACGGCACCATGTATTCCACGCGCATCCAGTCCTTCACCCACAACCGCATCTACGACGTCATCGTCTCCACCCGTTTCCTGGGGCCCGACGATCACGTGCTCATCATCGACGACTTCCTCGCCAACGGCTGCGCTCTGCGCGGGCTGCTCGAGATCTGCGAGAGTGCCGGGGCCACTGTGGAGGGCATCGGCATCGCCATTGAGAAAGGTTTCCAGCCCGGTGGCGACGAGCTGCGCGAGGCAGGTTACGACCTGCAGTCGCTCGCCATCGTCGAGGCCATGGATCCCGCTACCGGCGCCATCGAGTTCCGCTCATGAGCCGCAAGAGAAACGTGGAAAGCGAGGGCGGCGTGGTTTTCATCGACCCGAAGATGAAGGCGCTCTCGTCCCTTGATGGCGAGATCGGCTGGCTGGCGGCCTTCCCCTACGGCCTGCAGCACGTGCTGGCCATGTTCGTGGCGAACTTGGCGCCCATCGCGATCATTGCGGCAGCGGCGGGCCTTCCCGAAGACTTGCGGGCCACGCTCATCCAGAACGCCATGTTCATCGCCGGCATCGGCACCTTCGTGCAGCTGTTCCCGCTGTGGCGGGTGGGCAGCGGGCTTCCCATCGTCATGGGCATCAGCTTCACGTTCGTTTCCGTGGCCTGCACCATTGCGGCGACCCAGGGCTACGGGGCGCTCGTGGGAGCGGTCATCGTCGGCGGCCTCATCGAGGGGCTGCTGGGTTTGTTCGCCCGCTGGTGGCGGCGTATCATCACACCCATCGTGGCGGCCGTGGTGGTGACCTCTATCGGGTTCTCGCTGCTCGGCGTGGGGGCGGCCTCCTTCGGCGGCGGCTCCGGCGCGGAGGATTTCGGCAGCGCCACGAACCTCATCCTCGGCACCGTCTCGCTTCTGGCGTGCCTTGTGTTCCAGGGCCTCGCCAAGGGCGCCACTAAACAGCTTTCGGTGCTCTTCGGCCTTGTCGTGGGGTATCTGGTGGCCATTCCTCTGGGCAAAGTGGACTTCTCCGGCTTCGCTTCGGCGCAGCTCTTCTCGCTGCCGGGCGTGCTGCCTGTGACGCCGGAGTTCAACCTCGGCGCCATCATCACCGTCACGCTCATCTTCCTCGTCTCCGCCACCGAGACCGTGGGCGACTGCTCGGCGCTCACGGCCGCCGCGCTGCGCCGCAACCCCACGGACAAGGAGCTCTCCGGCGCCGTGACGGCCGATGGCCTCGTTAGCTCGCTCGCCGGCGTGTTCGGCTGCTCGCCGGTCACCTCGTTCTCGCAGAACGTCGGCCTCATCGCCATGACCGGCGTGGTGAACCGTCGCGCCATCGCCACGGGAGCGGTCGTGCTCGTGCTCGCCGGCTTCGTGCCCGTGGTGAGCCTCGTGTTCGCATCGCTGCCCGAGGCGGTGCTCGGCGGCTGCACCATCATGATGTTCGGCAACATCATCGTCAGCGGCTTCCAGATGATCGCCAATGCCGGCTTCTCCCAGCGCAACATCACCATCGCCGCGCTGTCGCTGGCCGTCGGCATCGGGTTTACGCAGATGGGCGACATCTTCGCTATCTTCCCGGAGCTCGTGCAGAGCGTCTTTGCCGACAACTGCGTGGCCGTGGTCTTCGTCGTGGCCATTCTGGCGAGCTTGCTTTTGCCCAAAGATCAGAAGGTGGAGGGCCCGCTGATCGTGGAGGAGGGCAACGATTCGGTGGATATCGCCACAGACGCGTTAGAATCTTAGATCCATGGAAACCATCGCGCACATAGCCGAACACGTGCTGGAGCATTCTCTGGCCGACACCCTGTACCTCATCCCGTTTCTGTTCGTCACCTACCTGGCCATGGAGTGGCTCGAGCACAAGACCGGCGGCAAGACCCAGGAGGCCATTCGCCACGCCGGTGCGGCCGGGCCCATTGTGGGCGCGTTTCTGGGCGTGGTGCCCCAGTGCGGCTTCTCGGCCGTGGCGGCCACGCTGTACGCGGGTCGCGTGATAACGCTGGGGACGCTGTTCGCCGTGTTCCTCTCCACCTCCGACGAGATGCTGCCCATTTTCCTGGCCGAGGCGGTGCCCGGCAATACCATCTTGTCCATCATGGGGGCGAAGGTGGTCATCGGCATGGTCATGGGCTTCATCGTGGATGCCGTGCTGCGCCTGGCGCGCCGCGACAAGGAGCGCCTGCGCATCCATGAGCTGTGCGAGCAGGACCAGTGCGGCTGCAACCACGACTGTCACACCTGCGAGCAGGCCCCCGAACGCGCCTACGAGCACCACGATGACGTGGAGCACACCCATGAGCATGGGCACGGTTGGAAGGGCATCCTGAAGAGCGCCACGAAGCATACGGTGCAGGTGACGTTGTTCATCTTCCTCATCACCATCGCGCTGAACGTCGTGCTGGAAACGGTGGGGGAGGACGCGCTCGCCCAGTTCCTCGGCGACAATCCGAACTTCTCGGTGTTCGCCTGCGCGCTTGTGGGCCTTATTCCGAACTGCGCCGCCAGCGTGGTCATCGCCCAGCTGTATGTGGAGGGCGTCCTGGGTGCTGGGGCCATGCTCGCGGGACTGCTCGTTTCCGCTGGCGTGGGGCTGCTCGTGCTGGCCCGGGCCAATCGCCACTGGAAGCAGAACGTCGCCATCATCGCGGTGCTGTACGCCATAGGCGTGTTCTGGGGCCTTATCTGCAATGGCCTGGGGGTCGTGTTCTAGCGGCATCGCCGAGCGTTTCCACTCCGTAAAAACCTGACGAGCCGTCAAAAAAGTTCTTGCATCGCCCAGTCGTAAGTACTACGCTCGCAAAGTTAACTTTTTCGGTCATCAATGGGAAGAAGGCGATGGCGTTGGCAGGCCGTGGAGAAGTCATCGAGCGACTTCTTGCCGCCCATGAAGCGTGGTTCGACGTCGAGCGCGACCACGACTTCGCCGGCCGCACCTTCCCGGGTTACGCCGAGTTCCATTCCTCGGTCTCTCGGTACGTGCTCGTCAAGCGCGCGAAGTTGTGGGAGGCGGCCAGCCACGAGCACCTGTTCTTCTGGGGCACGCCCCGCCTGACCACAGGCGAGCTGGACGACTTGGTCGGCTGCGTTACCGGCGAGGGGCTCTCCCTCGTGCGGCCCGCGCCCGATCACATGACGACGTACTTGTCGCTCGCCATCGTCGCCGATGCCGTAGACGATCTCGCGTGGGAGCGCGTGCGGCGCACACGCTTCCGCAAGAACTTCGCGCTCGGCTGGCGGGGGTGGGCCGATCTGCGTCTGGCGGTGGCCGACTTGTCGCGCGGGCGCGTGACGACCAATTCACAGGGAAAACCGCTGGGGGAAACGCTCCAGGCCAATGCGTTCATCGACGGCGGCGTTGCTGTGCGCGACGCTCGTTGCGGCAACGCGAGCAGCGCTGTTCGCGACGCCGTGCGCGATGGGCATCGGCTTGACGCGTCCGCCCCGGCGTTTCCGCAAGATCGGGAGGGCCGAGCCTGCGATGGCGCGCGCCCTCTCTTTGAAGCCCAGGGCGAGAAGAGAGGAAGTACGTTATGAATGCCCTGATCATTCTTCTGGTAGCCATCGCGGTTCTCGTGTGCGGCTACGTCTTCTACGGCGGCTGGCTCGCCAAGCAGTGGGGCATCGACCCCAACCGCCCCACGCCGGCCCACGAGTTCGAGGACGGCAAGGACTACGTGCCCGCCGCGCCCTACGTGGTGCTCGGCCACCATTTCTCGTCCATCGCCGGCGCCGGCCCCATCAACGGCCCCATCCAGGCGGCCATCTTCGGCTGGGTGCCGGTGCTTCTGTGGGTGCTCATCGGCGGCATCTTCTTCGGCGCCATGCACGATTTCGGCGCGCTGTTCGCCTCCATTCGCCACAAGGGGCAGACGCTCGCGACGGTCATTGCCGAGAACATCGACGACACGGCCAAGAAGCTGTTCTGCATCTTCTCGTACCTGACGCTCATTTTGGTGGTGGCCGCCTTCGCCTCCATCGTGGCGAGCACCTTTGCTGTGGCACCGGTGCCCACTGACGACGCCGCCAAGGCCGTGGCAGTCGAGACGGGGAATTTGGCCAACATGCGCACGGCCATGATCTCGGTGCTGTTCATCGTGGTAGCCGTCATCTACGGCGTTATCACCCGTGGTCGCAAGATCCCCGCGGCCGCGAACATCGTCTCAGCTCTGGCCATCATCGTGGTCGTCGTGGCCCTCGGCTACAATCTGCCGGTGATCGCGCTGGACAACACCACCTGGATGATCCTTGTGGGCCTGTATATCCTCGTGGCCTCCGTGGCCCCGGTGTGGATCCTTCTGCAGCCGCGCGACTACCTGTCGAGCTATCTGCTCTACGGCATGATCGCCCTGGCGCTTGTCGGTATCATCGGCGCCGGCGTCATGGGCAACGCCGCCTCGCTGGACATTCCCGCATTCACCGGCTTTTCCGCTGCGGCTGGCACATCCAAGGTGGCTGCCTCGGGCTTTCTGTTCCCGGCGCTGTTCATCACCATCGCCTGCGGCGCCATCTCCGGCTTCCACAGCCTCGTGGCCTCGGGCACTACCTCCAAGCAGCTCGACCGCGAGGCCGAGGCGCAGCCCATCGCCTACGGCGGCATGCTGCTCGAGTGCTTGGTGGCGGTCATCTCGCTGTGCGCGGTGGCCTTCGTGTTCTCGGGCTACATGGACGGCACCTACGCCTCGCCGACCCAGGTCTTCGCCGCGGGCCTCTCCCAGATGCTCGCCTGCGTGCCCGGGCTCGCCGGCGCGGAGTCGGTCGCCTACGCTCTGCTTGTCTTGGCGGTGTCGGTGTTCTGCCTGACCTCGCTCGACACCGCGACGCGCCTGGGCCGCTACATGTTCCAGGAGCTTTTCACGCCCCACGGCATGGAGGCAAGCGACCTTACCGGTTGGCGCGCGGTGCTCGTGAACCCCTGGGTCGCCACCATCATCACGGTGGTGCTCGGCGTGGGGCTGGGCATGACCGGCTACCAGCTCGTGTGGCCGCTGTTCGGCGCCGCCAACCAGCTGCTGGCCGCGCTCGGGTTGCTCGCTGTGTGCGCGTGGCTGGGTAACGCCGGCCGCAACAACAAGATGTTCTACTTCCCCATGGCGTTCATGATGGTGGTGACGCTGACCTCGCTGGCGCTGACGGTGTGGGCCAAGATCGGCCTTCTGGCGGCCGGCACGATGGATGCCGCCACGGTGCTGCAGCTGGTCATCGGCGTGCTGCTCATGGTGTTCGCCGTCATCTTGGCCGTCAAGGGCTGCAAGACCATCTTCGGAAAGAAGCGGGTCGCGTAGAATCGGGTCGCGTAGAATCGGGTCGCGTAGCTGCAAGCATCCTGCTGCTGGTCTCTTCGCATTGCTGCCCCAGAACGGGCACCCGGGAATCCTGGGGGCTCGTTTCGGGGCATAATTTCGAGTTGTTAGACATAAGGGAGCGCGCTAACAGGTCTGTCGATCGGTTTGGCGACTGCGCATCTCGAGGCAACTGGGCAAAAGGCCAGGTCGCAACCTTGTCACTGCTCTGCAGCAGGATCATGCTACGGCGGAACGATCATTTTGCTCGACAGTGAGAGTCTAACAACTCGAAATTCTTGCCCGAAACAAGGACTTGGATTGTTCGAGCACTAAAGTGGGCATAGGGAATTTTGTTTCGCACCCCATAGCGCAAGGGGGTGCATCCCCGTTATAGTGTCAGGAAGCGACAAGCAAGACGAGAGGAGACGCCCATGACCGCACTTTCCGCCGGCATGACCCGCGAGCAAGCGGCTGAACTGCTCGCTGCCCACAACAAGGATCCGTTCCATATCGAGCACGGCGAGACCGTCGAGCAGACCATGCGCTACTTCGCCCGCGAGTACGATCCGGAAAACGAGGAGTTCTGGGGCATCGTGGGCCTTCTGCACGACTTGGATTGGGAAGAGCACGACGACGAGCCGGAGAAGCACACGCTGTACGCCGCGCCGCTCATCGAGGAGGCGGGTGGTACGCCGGAGCTCATCCGCGCTATTCAGTCGCACACCTCCGACTACAACACCGATCTGCCCAAGCCGGAGCTTCAGATGGAGAAGATCCTGTTCGCCACCGAGGAGCTGACGGGCCTCATCGGGGCGGCCATCGTCATGCGGCCGAGCAAGTCGGTCATGGACTTCAACGTGAAGTCGCTCAAGAAGAAGTACAAGGACAAGCGCTTCGCCGCCGGCGTGAGCCGCGAGGTCATCGCCTCGGGCGCCGATATGCTCGGTTGGGAGCTGGACGAGCTGTTCGCCCGCACCATCGAGGCCATGCAGTCCTTCGCCCCCGACCGCGACACGTTCGTCGAGCCGGAGTAGGGGCCTTCTGAGGAAGGTCGTTGGCTTTCGCCGGACGCCTTCTATGGTAAAGAACAGGCGAGCCGCCGCGGCTACGGCGGGCCGCCTCGCAATGCTTTCGAATAATTGTGTTGTGGGGCCGCTTCCGCTGTCAGACGGGGGCGGCTTTTTCTATTGCAACAACTTTGCAAAGAATCGGTGGCGGCAGGCTGGCGGGTCTACAATGGAAAGCGGACTTGATTCGGTTACCTGTTGCCCGACGGGGTGCCGGGGCCGATGCGCGAAGCAGAAAGGATGCCCATGTGGTGCAAGAAGATCCTCGTCGCCTATGACGGCAGTGCCCCCTCCCATCGAGCGCTGGAGGTGATGCGCGAGATTGCCGCCCAGAACCCGGCGGTAGAAGTGGTGCTCGTGCACGTCATGCGCCTGTTCTCGTCGGGCTCGGCCGCCGCCGGCATGGACACCGTCATGGTGGACGACGCCATGGCCATTCGCGAGGAGCTGGAGGCCATCGCCGCCGATATGGTGAACCCGACTGAGGTGCGCGTGCTCAAGGGCACGTCCCCGGCCGACCTCATCGTGAACTGCGCGAAGGAGGAGGGCTGCGACCTCATCATCATGGGCAGTCGCGGCCAAGGCGGCGTGAAGGGCTTTTTGGGTTCCGTGAGCTATGCCGTCACCAAGGAGTCGCCCATGACGGTGCTCATCGCGAAAGAAGGCGACTGCCGCTAATGGCCTCATCTGCTGCCAAGGTTGCTATTCCTTCGCGTTGCGAAAGGCCCGCGCCTGCGCCCGCACCGCTCTGGACGCGCAACTTCATCGCTGGCACCTTCCTGAACTTCTTCATCGCCGGCAACTACTTCATGCTCATGGTGGTCATGACCGCCTATGCGCTTACCGTGTACCAGGCGCCGGCCGCCGTGGCTGCCTTCTGCGCCAGCGCCTTCATCGTGGGCACGCTGTTCTCGCGTTTCGCCGCCGCGCCGATGATGGAGCGCTTCGGACGGCTGCCGCTGCTTATCGTCGGGTGCATCGCCGAGGTGGCGCTTTCGGCGTTGTACCTGCTGAACGAGCCGGTGGGCGCGCTCATCGGCGTGCGTCTGGCCCACGGGTTCTCCTACGGCGTGTGCTCCACCACCATCGCTACGGTCATTACCAGCGTGGTGCCGCCCGAGCGCAAGGGCGAGGGCATCGGGTACTTTATGCTGTCCATCACCCTTGGCAGCGCCATCGGGCCCTTTGCGGGCATTTTCCTGGCGAACAACTTCGGCTATCCGGTGGTGTTCGTTGTGGCGAGCGTGCTCGTGGCTCTTTCCATTCCGGCGGCGCTGCTTCTGCGCCCCGCATCTTCCACGAAGGTGAAGGGGAGCGAAGCGGCCGCCGAGGCCGAGGTGGAAGCGGCCGCCGATGCCGTGGCCGGTGCGGTGGCGGAGGCCCCGGACGAGGAGGCGCGCGAAGATGCCGCCGCCAACCGCGACGAGGCGCTGGCGGCCTCTACCCGCGTGCCCTCCACTCATTTGGAAGAGAAGGTCGCCGCCAAGGTGGAGCATTCGCCGCTCGCCCGTTTCGTGGAAGCCGGCGTACTGCCCATCTCGGTGGTGTGCGGCCTTCTGTTCTTCGGCTATTCCAGCCTGCTCACGTTCCTCACGCCCTACGCCACTGAGATCGGCCTGGCCCGGGCCGCCAGCGTGTTCTTCGTCGTGTACGCGCTGGCCATGTTCGTCACGCGCCCCTTCACCGGCCGCGCCTTCGACCGCGTGGGGCCTCATCCCGTCATGGTGCCGGCGTTCGTGTCCTTCGCGCTCGGCATGGTGGTGCTCGCCTTCGCGGCCAACGACTGGATGATCCTGGGGGCTGCGGCCCTGCTCGGCTTCGGCGTGGGCACCGTGCAGTCGTGCGGGTTGGCTATGGCCGTGCGCGTGACGAGCGATGCGCGCCTGTCGGTCGCCAACGCCACCTTCTACATGCTGCTCGACGTGGGCGTGGGTGTGGGCCCTATCTTGCTCGGCATCGTGGCGCCGCTCATAGGGTACGCGAATCTGTACCTCTGCATGGCCGTCGTAGGCGCGCTCGCCCTGGCCCTGTTCCTCGTTGTCGCCAAAACAGAGAAGGGCGCGCGGTAGGGGAGGGTTCTCGCGGTTGCGTCTCCGTCTCTCAGCAGGCAATGAAAAAGCCGCTCCGGAGAGCGGCTTGCTTGTGCGGAAAATGGCTGGGGTACTAGGATTCGAACCTAGGTAGCTGGTACCAAAAACCAGAGTCCTGCCGTTGGACGATACCCCAGTGCCGTATCGAACGAAAAGTGGTGGGCCCTGCGGGGATCGAACCCGCGACCTTGGGATTAAAAGTCCCCTGCTCTACCGACTGAGCTAAAGGCCCACTTCTTTACGCAATCGCATAGTCTAACGCTCCGTGCGATTTCGGTCAATGAGCAATTGGCCCACGGGGCATCCCCGTTTTTGTGCAAAACACGGCAGATCTCGTAATTGGAGGTGTTGGATGAGGGGTTTGTGAAAAGTATGACCTGGGAAAACGTGTCTTCATTCTTGAAGAACGTGCGTTCCGCACTACGAGAACTACTGTGTTTTGCACAATTGGAGGCATCGGAGGCCCAGAGCGTCGACGTGCCGGTGTGCCGCGGTGTCGGCGCGTCGGTGCGACAAAGCGCCGGGATGCAGGGTTGCAGAATAGTAGCGATGCGATGGTGTTTCGCGAGAGAGAAGTCGCAACTGGTAAACTTAACCGTGAACATCAGGGATAGCGGGGCCGCATGGCCGCCGCTTCAGGGCGTCGCGTCGACGCCCGACGCATTTCGGGAGGCAACCATGCTGCACGCCCACGATGAATCAGTTCGCGCCCACTTGCTGGAGGGCGGCTTCGGCCTGGAGAAAGAGTCGCTGCGCATCGACGGCGGCGGCTTTCTCGCCCATACGCCGGCCGACTTCGCCGACGACGTGCACATCGTGCGCGATTTCTCCGAGAACCAGGTGGAAGTGAACACGCCGGTGTGCGCCACGCCGGCCGAGGCGATCCAATCGCTGGAGCACTACAACGGCCTCGTGCAGCGGGCCATCGCGAATTTGCCCGAGCGCGAGCTTTTGTGGCCCTTCTCGAACCCGCCCTATATCCTGAACGAGAAGGACATCCCCATCGCCCAGTACTTCGGCGACGATGCCGGCAAGACGGAATACCGCGAGTACCTCTCCGACCGCTACGGCCGCTACAAGATGGCCTTTTCCGGCATTCACCTGAACTACTCTTTCGGCGAGGCGCTGCTGCGTGCCGACTACGAGCTCGCCCGCGCGGAGAGTCCCGACGCCCCCGCCATTTTCGAGGCCTACCGCGACCAGTTCTACGTGCGCCTGGCCGAGAACTGCGTGGCCTACAGTTGGATTCTCACCGCGGTCATGGCCGCGAGCCCGGTGTGCGACTCCTCCTTCGTGGAGAAGGGCCGCATCGGCGGCGACCTCTTCCAGGGCCTGGCCACCGTACGCTGTTCGGAGCTCGGTTACTGGAACTTCTTCGCGCCCATTCTCGATTATACGAGTGCGGCGGCCTACGCCGATTCCATCCAGTCCTACATCGACAGCGGCATGATTCGCTACCCCTCCGAGCTCTATTACCCCATCCGGCTGAAAAACTTCGGCCCCTACAGCCTGGAGGGCTTAAAAGAGGGCATCAGCCACATCGAGCTGCGCATGGTGGACTTGAACCCGCTCGTCCGTTCCGGTATCGACGAGCGCGACGTGCTGTTCAGCCAGCTGTTTTTGGTATGGGCCGCCGCCCAAGCGCCGGCGAACCTCACGGTGAAGGACCAGGTGCAGGCCGTGCAAAACTTCAAGAACGCCGCCCACTACGATTTGAAGACCGTGAAGATCGTCATGCCCGACGGCACCGCCTGCTCGGTGGTGAAGGCTGCCAAGCGTATCATCGATGCCATGGAAGCGTTCTTCGATGACTTCGGCACCTCGGTCCACGAATGCCTGGCCTTCCAGCGCCTGAAGTTCGAGGACCCTCACACTCGCTACGCCTGGAAGATCCGCGAGGAATACGGCCAGGGCTTCGTAGCCCGCGGCCTGCAACTGGCCCGCAAGCTCCAGAAAGGGTACGTGGAGTAGGGAAGGACCCTATCCGAAGATGGCTTTCAAGGCCATGTCACGGGTGGCTTTCATGTTGATCTTGCAGCCGCGGAGCATGATGTCGCCGATGCCGTAGATGAAGATGCCCAAGTACTGCTTGGCCGCATCGATGTCCATATCGGCCGAAACGGCGCCGATTGCCTTTCCATGCTCCAGCGCAGTTGCGAATATGGCGCAGGTCTCGTCGTACTGGGCCTGGGCGCTCTCGGTGATGGCCGGAATCTGCCCCGACGTCGATTCGACGGTGGCAACGAACCGGGCCCGCTGCTCATCGTTGCGCAAATTGCTGGTGATGCTCGCAATGAGGGCCGCGAAGGCCTGCTTGAACTCGGCGGGCTCCGTGCAGCCGAGCGCTTCGTCGGCGCTCACGTTGATGAGCGGGTCGATCATCTCGTAGGTGGCCAGCAGCAGGTCCTCTTTGGAAGAGAAGTGGTAGTAGAGGGCCGGCCTCGTGATGCCGAGCTCTTCGGCGATGGCTCCCATGGAGGTGTGGTTGTAGCCCTTCTCCGCGAAGGCCCGATAGGCGATTTCCAGTATTTGATCTCGTGTTGACATGGGGTTTTCCTCGCTCTGCAACCAATAGACTCGTTCGCTCGAAGCTTTTTCGATCGCCTATATATTACCTGAAATCTTTACAGCGTGTAAAAAAACTTACACATTGTAAAAAAATCCATTGACTTTGAGCGGGAAGGTCACTATAGTTTGCCTTACTTACAGTAAGTAAGGAACAAGAGGGGCGTTCGCAAGAGCGCGGGCAGGACGAAAGGAGCAGCAAGTGGAAATTGAGAAGTTCCGATTCCCGGGAGAGTTCGAACCGCAGACCGACGTGTTCATCAACTGGCTTCCCGACTATTGCGCCGGTGAGGACGGCGACAAGGGTCGTGAGGTGCTCGTCGAGGTGGTGAAGAATCTGCTGGGTCACGTGAACGTTCATGTGAACTGCGGCTGCGAGACCTCCCTTGAGGCCTGCAAGCAGATGCTGGCCGATGCGGGTGTGGATGTGTCCGACCCCGATACCGAGGGTCAGCGCAACACCGCCGCTGACAACGGGGATGAGAAGTTCAGCCCCTTCATCCGCTTCACCCAGTTCGACGACTGGAGCGTGTCCATCCGCGACAACGGCCCCGATGTCATGATCGACGACGAGGGCAACACGCTGGCTGTGAACATGCGCTGGAGCAACTACTCCAACAACGACAAGATGGAGCCTGCCCAGCAGCTGGCCCGTCGCTGCGGGGCACAGATGGCCATCGACCTGGATGTGTTCGATGCCATTAACTCCGATATGGTGTCCGAAGGCGGCAATCGCGAGTTCAATGGCGCCGGAGTGATGATCGCCGTGGAGGACACCGAGGTCAACAAGCGCAATCCCGAGTACACCAAACAAGAGATCGAGCAGGAGTACAAGCGCGTGTGGAACCTGGACAAGATCATCTGGATCCCGCAGCCGCTGCTCGAAGACGACGACATACGCAAGGGGCCCATCGACGAGCTGGCCGACGGCACGCTCGTATGGCCCGGCTCCTTCGCCGCCCATGCCGACGAGTACTGCCGCTTCGTGGGCGAGGACACGGTGCTTCTGGCCGAGGTGACCGACGAGGAGGCCGCCGAGAGTCCTGTCAGCGCCGAGAACAAGCGCCGCATCGACGCCGCCTACGAGATCCTCAAGAACGAGACGCTGCCCGACGGCCGCCCGCTGAAGATCGTGCGCATGCCCTTCCCGGAGCATCTCATCTTTCGCGGCAGCCAGGACAACCCCACGGTCATGGGCTGGAAGCAGTTCTTCGACGAGAACGGCGGCGTGGCCTTCGACGGTACCCCGTGGCCCGAGGGCGACTACTGCTTCGTCAACTCCTGCAGCTACTGCAACTTCCTCGTGTGCAACGACGTGGTGTTGGGCCAGCGCTACTGGCACGAGGGCATGGATCCGAAGATCAAGGAGAAGGACGAGCGCGCCAAGGCGGTGCTCGAGAGCGTGTTCCCCGGCCGCGAGGTCGTCATGCTGGACACGTACTGCCTGAACCTGTTCGGCGGCGGCGTGCACTGCTGGACCAAGAACGTGGCAATGCCCCAATAACGTGAGTTCGCAAGGGAAGAAAACAAGAGGAAAGGAATCTCACCCATGCTTAACAACTTCGTAGGAAAGGACATCATCAACATCGGCGACATGACCCCCGACCAGTTCCAGTACCTGCTGGATCTGTCCAAGATGCTGAAGGCCGAGAAGATGACCGGCGTCGATCACGCCCGCTTCCACAACAAGAACGTGGTGGCCCACTTCGAGTGGGAGTCGACCCGCACCCGCTGCGCCTTCGAGACCTCCTGCCATGACCTGGGCCTGGGCTTCACCTACCTGTCCAACTCGCACTTCGGCAACAAGGAGACGGTGAAGGACTCCATCCGCGTGTTCAGCGAGATGTACGACGCCATCGTGCTGCGCGCCCAGCGCGAGGAGGCCTACGTGCGCGAGGTGGCCGACATCGCCACCATTCCAGTCATCAACGCCTGCTGCGAGGGCGACCATCCCACCCAGATGCTGGCCGACGCCCTCACCATGCAGGAGCTTTTGGGCAACCTGAAGGGCCGCAAGCTGGCCTTCGTGGGCAACTGCGCCACCACCGCCATGTGGTACGGCCGCCTGTGCGCGCTTCTGGGCATGGACTTCTACGCCGTGGGCCCCGACGACGAGCGCTACCAGCTGTGCGACTCCTTCAAGGAGAACATCGAGGACCTGTTCGACAAGTGGGCACCGAACAACGAGATCGTGCTCACCTCCGACAAGGAGAAGCTGAAGGGCATGGACGTGGTGACCACCGAGTGCTGGATCTACCAGAACCCCGACGTGCACGACGAGGACCTGGCCGCCACCGGCGACTGGACGAGCTTGGAGTACTCTTACGACGCGTGGCTGCGCCACTCCGACATCATGGAGCCCTACCGCGTGACGAGCGACCTGATGGAAGATTACGTGAAGAACCCCGACTGCCTGGTCATGCATATGCTGCCGGCCTACCACAACGCCGACATGAAGCTGATGCAGAAGTTCCTGGCCGAGGCCAAGAACGAGCGCGACCGCCGCATCCTCACCGAGGGCATCTGCATCTCCGACGAGTGCTTCGAGAAGCACGCCAGCGAGATCTTCCGCGAGGCCGGCAACCGCCAGCCCACCATCAAGGCCTGCCTGGCCGCTGTTCTGGGCATCTAGTCGTCGACTCACCACGGGCGGGCGGCCCGCGCGGCTGCCCGCCGTTCCCGTAAGGAGAAAGCATGTCTACTGAAGTAGCAAAGAAAAGCGGAAGCGGCTACGCCTGGCTCGTCATGGTCGGCTTTGGCATGGTCATGTGCGCCACTATCGGCGCCATCACCGTCATGGGCGGCCTGTTCTACTATCCGGTGTGCGAGGAGCTGGGCTTCGATCTGTCATCGTTCACCCTGTACGTGACGCTATCCATGGTGTTCATGGCGCTGGGCATGCCCATCTGCGGCAAGATCATGGCATCGGGCAAAATCAAGCTGTCGGTGCTCATGACCGTGGCCGTGCTGCTGGAGCTCGTTCCCTTCGCCTGCATGTCCATGTTCACCGAGATGTGGATGTGGTTTGTGGCGGCTGTGCCCATCGGCTTCGGCCTGTCGGCCACCAGCACCGTGACCGCTGCGCCCACCCTGGGCAACTGGTTCCACAAGAAGACCGGTTTCGCCATTGGCATGATCTTCACCATCCAGAGTATCTTTGTGGCGGTGGCGAGCCCCATTTTCAGCAACATGATCGAGATGCTCGGTTGGCGCATGAGCTACGTGGTGCTGGCCATCATCGCCGCGGTCATGGCCCTGCCCTTCACCATCTTCGTCATTCGCTATCGTCCCGAGGACAAGGGCATGCTGCCCTACGGCTACGACCCGAACGCCGTTGAGGAAGAGGGTGGCGCGGTCGCCGAGACCGGCGTGCCCTACAAACTGGCCCTGCGCTCGGTGCCCTTCGTGATGGCCGTCCTCGTGGTCATGATGTCCATGACCATCTCGAACATGAACGTGGTGTTCCCCACCTATGCCGAGGTAGTTGGCCTTGGCGCCATTGTGGGCGGCTTCATGGTGACGGCGGCAAGCCTTGCCGATATCGCTCTCAATCCCATCCTGGGCACCACGGCCGACAAGTTCGGCCCCACCAAGTCGTTCATCGGCTGGACCGTGGTCACCATGGTGTCGTTCGTCATCCTGTACTTCAGCGTGAACAGCCCCATTCTGGCCATCGTGGGCGCGGGCATCAACGATGTCATGTACGCGCTCTGCGGCGTGGGCCTAGCCACCTTCACCATGGCCTGGTTCGGCAAGAAGGACTATGAGCGCATCTTCTCCACGGTCATGATGTTCGGCTATCTTGTTGCCAGCCTGGGCGTGCCCATCATGATGAAGATCTACGAGGTTACCGGTGCCTTCGAGAACGTGTTCGTCTTCGGGTTCATCGTCTGCGCCATCATCATCGTATGCCTGCTGGTGGGCGAGAAGCAGTCCGCGAAGCTGCCCCAGGAAACCGTCGAGGTTGCCGCCGAGGCCGCCCCGCAGGAGTAAGCCCCAAAGCCACCTGCCCTTGTGCCGGGCAGGTGGCTTTTCGCGTTTTCCGATTCTCGAGAAAAGGAGAGGATGAGGGGAATGACCTATCGCTACCATCCCGAGCTCCAGGAGCTCGTAGACGACCCCGCGGGCTTCCCGCCTGCGGAGAAGTTCGTGGGAACCCTTGAGGAAATGCGCGCGTTCGCCGACCCCCTCTACGCCGAGATGCGGGACTTGCCGCTGGCGGAGGGGGTCGTGGCGCGTGATGTGGAGATTGAGACGGCCGACGGCTATCCCATGCGGGCCCGCTGGTACCGGAAGGAGGGGTCGGACGCGCGCTCGGCGGTGATGTACGTCCACGGGGGCGGCATGATCCTCATGGGCATCGACGAGATGGACGCGGATATCTCGCGCTATGTGGCCCTAAGCGGCGTGCCGTTTCTGTCCATCGGCTACCGCCTGGCGCCCGAGCATCCGCGCCCCCAGGCCGAGGATGCCCTCGACGGGTACCTGTGGCTCATCGGCCATGCGGACGAGCTGGGCATCGATGCGCACCGCGTTGCCATCATGGGCGACAGCGGCGGCGCGGGCATTGCGGCGGGGGCCGCTATCCTCGCGCGCGACAGAGGCGTGCCGCTGGCCAAGCAGATTCTCATCTACCCCATGCTGGACGACCGAACCGTGGCCTGCGACGATGAGCTTGACGGCCTTGCACACGTGTGGTTCGCGGAGAACAACAAGATGGCCTGGGAGGCCGTGCTGGGCGAGCGCCGGGGAACCGATGAAGTGCTGCCCTGCGAGGCCCCGGCGCGCAACGAGAGCTTCGAGGGCCTGGCGCCGGCTTTCCTGGAGGTGGGCGAGCTCGACCTGTTCCGCGACGAAACCATCGAGTACGCGAAGCGCCTGATGGCGGCTCACGTTCCCGTCGAGCTCCATGTGCTCACGGGCCTCACGCACACCTTCGACACGTTCCCGCTGCCCATTGCCGACAAGGCCTTCGAGTACCGGTCCTATGTAATCTCGCAGCTGTGAGAGATCGACTTTGGAAACGAATCTTCGAGCTTAGAAACGGAGTTGGATGCAATGACATCTGCGAAAACCGTTGAACAGGGGAATAAGCCCCACTATGCATGGCTTGTGATGATTGCCTATGGTCTGATGATGAGCGGCACCATCGGCTCGTTCTCGGTGGTGGGCGCGCAGTGGTTCTATCCTGTCAGCACGGACATCGGCTGCGAACTCTCTACCCTGACGCTCTATACCACCATAGAAATGGTGTGCATGGGCCTGGCCATGCCCCTGGTGGGCAATTTGCTCACGCGCGTGAAACTGCCGGTCATCCTGATCGCGGCCGTGGCCATGGAGGTGCTGGCCACTGTGGCCATGGCCTTCTACGATGAGCCCTGGATGTGGTATGTCTCCGGTGTGTTCGTCGGTCTCGGGCTGGCGGCCACCAGCACCGTTACCGTCACGCCCACCATGGGTAATTGGTTCGCGAAGAAGACCGGCTTCGCCATCGGCGTGGTGTGGGCCATCCAGGCGCTGTACTGCGCCGTGGCAAGCCCTTTGTTCGCCACCATTATCGAGGCCATTGGCTGGCGCTCCTCATATTTCGTGCTCGCCGCGGCATCCGCATGCCTGGCGCTGCCTGCCATCGTCTTCGTTATCCGCTATCGCCCTGAAGATAAGGGGCTTCTGCCTTACGGGTACGAGGAAGCGGCTGGGCGCGCTAAAACCCTGGCTCCCAGCACCGCGCCCGGCGTGCCGGCAGCCGCAGCGTTCCGCAGCGTGCCGTTCCTCCTCTGCGTGGGCGTGGTGATGCTGTGCCAAGGGACGGCCTGTATGAACGCCATTTTTCCAACCTACGCCGAAGTGGTGGGACTTGGCGCGGTGGTGGGCGGACTGATGGTGTCCTCGGCGAGCCTCTGCGACATTGTCTTTAACCCCCTGGCGGGTGCCACCAGCGATAAATTCGGCTCGACGCGCGCCATGGTGCTGTGGACGGGCATCACCATGGTGTCATTCGTGGTGCTGTACTTCAGCAGCGAGTCGGTGGTAGGCTCGTGCGTAGGCGCTGGTTTGAACGACGCCATGTACGCCATCACCGGCGTGGGCTATTCCACCTTCGCGCTCTCCATCTTCGGCATGAGGGACTTCGAGAAGATCTTCTCGCGCATCACCAGCTGCGGCTACCTGGTTGCTAGCCTGGGCATTCCGCTGATGATGTCCATCTACGAGGCCACCGGCGTGTTCCAGAATGTGTTCGTGTTCGGCTTCATCGTCGATATCGTCATCATCGCCCTGGTCATCCTCGCGAAGAAAAGCAGCCGCACCCTGCGCTGGTTGAGCGAGTAGCCGTCGACCATCTTTTCGTGTAGGGGTGCGCGCCTGGGTTCCCTGTTGTCTCATCTGGGCGCGCCGCCCCCTTGTTTTATCTGCCAAGGTGCGCCTCCCGCTTGCATCGAGGGGCGCACCTGTGCTAGCATACCCAATTGCCGACAAGGCGGCCGCGCGAGGCAGCGCGAACAATACCTGGCGGCTCCGTTTCGCGAACGAGAGCTGCGCGGCTCGACCGCAGGCCTGACAAGCAGGTCATTTTCAAAGCCAAATCCGCTTTTTGGTTTTTTACGCCCTTGTGCGATTTTTTCTTCAAATCCTCTTGCCTTTTTGGTACTATCTTGCGTTGCTGCTTTATCAGTCCGTTTTGGAGGAGCAACTTTTGGCTAAGGAAGATGTAATCGAACTCGAGGGCACGGTGCTCGAAGCTTTGCCCAACGCGATGTTCAAGGTGGAACTCGAGAATGGGCACACCATCCTCGCCCACATTTCCGGCAAGATGCGCATGCACTACATCAAGATCCTGCCCGGCGACCGCGTGACCGTGGAGCTGTCGGTGTACGACTTGAACCGCGGCCGCATCACCTACCGCTTCAAGTAATTCCCCCTCAAGGCCCGCATAGGGTAGCCCCCGCGTGAAGACCCGGATCCTTCGCGCGCGGTCACAGCTGAGAAAACACTCGCCAGCGGCTGGGCGTGCACGTATAGAACGATCCGCATACCGAAAGGAAACGACATGAAGGTACGTCCCTCGGTCAAGAAGATGTGCGACAAGTGCAAGATCATCCGACGCCATGGCAAGATTCTCGTCATCTGCGAGAATCCGCGCCATAAGCAGCGTCAGGGCTAGGAAGAAAGGACTTTAGAACAACATGGCACGTCTCGTTGGTGTCGATCTTCCCCGCAATAAGCGCATTGAGATCGCCTTGACCTACATTTACGGCATTGGCCTCACTACGGCCAAAGAGATCATCGCCGCTACCGGCGTCGATCCCGACATTCGCGTGAAGGACCTTTCCGAGGAAGACCTCGCGAAGCTGCGCGATTACATCCAGCAGAACCTCAAGGTCGAAGGCGACCTGCATCGCGAGGTTTCTCAGAACGTGAAGCGCCTGATGGAGATCGGCTGCTATCGCGGTCTGCGTCATCGTCGCGGCCTGCCCGTTCGCGGCCAGCGCACGCACACGAATGCCCGTACCCGCAAGGGTCCGCGCAAGCAAATCGGCGGCAAGAAGAAGTAGTGAGGTAAGCAAACCGTGGCTAAGAAGCAAGTACGTACTACGCGCATCAAGCGCTCTGAGCGTAAGAACATTGCCGTGGGCGCCGCTCACATCAAGTCTACGTTCAACAACACCATTGTCTCCATCACCGATCCCCAGGGCAACGTGATCTCCTGGCAGTCCGCGGGCACCGTGGGCTTCAAGGGCTCGCGCAAGTCCACGCCGTTCGCCGCGCAGATGGCCGCCGAGGCCGCCGCGAAGACGGCCATGGAGCACGGGCTGAAGAAGGTTGCCGTCTACGTGAAGGGCCCGGGTTCCGGTCGCGAGACCGCCATCCGCTCCCTGCAGGCTGCCGGCCTCGAAGTGGCCAGCATCCAGGACTGCACCCCCATCCCGCACAACGGCTGCCGCCCCAAGAAGCGTCGCCGCGTGTAACTGAAAGGATCGTACATTATGGCAATCAACAGAACTCCGGTTCTCAAGCGCTGCCGTCAGCTGGGCATCGATCCTGTGGTGCTCGGTTACTCCAGCAAGAAGGAATCCATCCGCCAGCCCAAGCGTCGCCGCAAGGAGAGCGAGTACGCTATGCAGCTGCGTGAGAAGCAGAAGGCCAAGTTCATCTACGGCGTGCTCGAGAAGCAGTTCCGTGGGTACTTCAAGCGCGCCAAGTCCATGGAGGGTCAGACCGGTGAGAACCTGATGACCATCCTGGAGACCCGTCTCGACAACGTGGTCTTCCGCCTGGGCTTCGCCCGCACCCGCAAGGAAGCCCGCCAGATGGTGACCCACGGCCACATCTGCGTGAACGGCCGCCGCGTGGACATCCCGTCCTTCCGCGTGCGTCCCGGCGAGCTCGTCTCGGTGGCCCCCAAGGCCAAGGAGCTTCTCGTGGTGAAGAGCGCTCTGGTCTCCAACGAGCGCGTTCAGGTCCCGGCATGGCTGGAGATCGACATCGAGAAGCTGCAGGGCAGCGTGCTGTCCCTCCCGACGCGCGACCAGATTGATCTGGACATCAACGAGCAGCTCATCGTCGAACTGTACTCGAAATAATCGCGACTTTTTTAGGAGGCTACCCATACATGACAGAGTTCATGAGGCCTACCGTTACCACGGAGGAAGTCAACGACACCGTTGCCCGCTACATCGTCGAGCCGCTCGAGCGCGGCTACGGCAACACGCTGGGCAACTCCATGCGTCGCGTGCTGCTCTCCTCGCTGGACGGGGCTAAGGCCACCGCCATCCAGATCGAGGGCGTCCAGCACGAGTTCACTACCGCGGAAGGCGTCATCGAGGACATCGCCGACATCGTGCTGAACGTGAAGGGCCTGGTGTTCTCCCAGGTGTCTGACGAGGCCGACGAGGCGACCGCCCACGTGTTCGCCGAGGGCCCCTGCACGGTGACCGGCGCCGATCTGGAGGTGCCGGGCCAGTTCAACCTGGTGAACCCCGATCACGTCATCGCCACGGTTGCCGACGGCGGCCAGCTGGACATGACCATCCGCATCGGTGTCGGCCGCGGCTACGTGTCCGCCGAGCGCAACAAGCGCACGGAGGACCCCATCGGCATCATCCATGTGGACTCGCTGTTCTCGCCGGTGCGCCGTTGCACGATGAACGTGACGGACACCCGCGTGGGCCAGCGCACCGACTACGACAAGCTGGTTCTTGAAGTTGAGACCGACGGATCGCTCGCCCCCACGGAGGCAGTGTGCCGCGCGGCCAACATCATCAACCAGTACATGGGCGCGTTTTTGGCTTTGGCTTCCACCGGCGAGGAGGAAGAGGGCGAGGCTCCCTCCATCTTCGCGCCGGAGGGTCAGGAGTCCAACGCCGAGCTTGACAAGCAGATCGAGGATCTGGACCTTTCCGTCCGCTCCTACAACTGCCTGAAGCGCGCGGGCATCCATTCCGTGCGCCAGCTCGTCGAGTTCTCCGAGAACGACCTGCTCAACATTCGGAACTTTGGTGCGAAGTCCATCGAGGAAGTGAAGGACAAGCTCATTTCCATGGACCTCAATTTGAAGCTTTAGGAGACAAAGAGTTATGAGACACAACAAGAAGGGTCGCAAGCTCGGCACCGACTATAGCCACACTAAGGCTATGAAGCGCAGCTTGGTGTCCGCCCTGTTCCTGAACGACCGCATCAAGACGGTGGAGTCCCGTGCCAAGGAGATCCGCCCGCAGGTCGACAAGGTGATCACCTGGGCCAAGCGCGGCGACCTGCATTCCCGCCGTCTGGCCATCGCCTACCTGAACGACAAGGAGCTCGTCCGCGAGATCTTCGAGAAGGTCGCCCAGGGCATGTTCCAGGATCGTCCCGGCGGCTACACCCGCATCATGAAGCTCGGGCCCCGCAAGGGCGACAACGCCCCCATGGTCATCATGGAGCTCGTGACCGAGCCCTGCGTGCCCAAGGCCGAGCGCAAGGCTGCTGCCGAGAAGAAGGCCGCTACCAAGAAGGCTGCCCCGAAGAAGGTCGCCAAGAAGGCCGACAAGTCCGAGGAGCTCGCCGAGGATCTGGGCTTCGAGGCCGACGGCACCGTCGAGCAGATCGAGGCTGTAGACGCCGCCGAGGCCGTTGCCGAGAACGGCGCCGAGATGACCGATGCCGAGAAGGTCGAGGCCGTCGAGGAGAAGAAGGCCGAAGAGGCCGAGGCGTTCCGCGAGACCGAGGAGACCGCCGGTGATCCCGCCGAGGCCGCCAAGGAGGAAGCCGAGAAGGCCGAGGCCGAGGCTGCCAAGGAGGTCGAGACCTCCGAGGTGGAGAAGGCTGAGGAAGAGAAGGCCGACGTCAAGAGCGAGTAATCGTTCGACTGGGAACTTCGGGTGCGCCGCGCGCCCGCCAGCCGCAAAAGCGGAGCGTGGAAGCATCGTTCTATACCGGAGAAGCCGCCCTCGGGCGGCTTCTCTGCGTTTCCTCCCGTAGGGGGCGACCTCGGTCGCCCCTTGCCGCAAGCGCGGTATGACTTGCGGCGCGGGTCTCATGACGGCAAGGCAACGCGCGTCCAACCTCTGAATTACTATCGGCCCGCTCAAGTTTACCTTGCTGCTGAGGCCCATAGAATACTCCTTGCAAGGGCAACCGATCTTGCTCCTGCAGTGTAAGTTCATGGGTATCGCACCGATTGAAAGGAGCCGGATCATGGCTGACAAGGATACGCTGATGGAGGAGTTCGTTGCGACCGAGGCCGCCAAGAACGAAGATGCCGCCAAGGATCTCGAGCGCGTCGAGCAGCAGGTTGTGGCCGAGGCCACCATGTCCACCGAGTACGATGACGCGCTGGGCAACGAGCAGGCTGCCGCCGAGGATGCGGAGACTGCCTTCGAGTTCGAGCAGGCCGAGATTGCGGCCGAGCAATCGCTCTAACATCTGCATGCGGGCCGTGCGGTTCGCCGATTCGAGGCCGGTTCGCTAACTCGCCGGCTTCATGATGACTCCACCAAGCCTGGGCTCTTCCTTAACAGGAGCCCGCGGGATGGCTTGACGGAATTGAAAGAAGGCGCCCCTTGAGCATAGGGGCGCCTTCTTTTGCGTCTCTGCACAAAACACGAGCGCACACCGGCGTCTGGCCGATGGGGGAGGGATGGCGTCCGTGACGATGGGGGC
This sequence comes from Adlercreutzia sp. CNCM I-6207, assembly GCF_977072305.1. Lineage (NCBI taxonomy): Bacteria > Bacillati > Actinomycetota > Coriobacteriia > Eggerthellales > Eggerthellaceae > Adlercreutzia > Adlercreutzia sp. CNCM I-6207. The sequence goes on along the minus strand of NZ_CDRVLZ010000013.1, from coordinate 63,103 downwards.
TCTGTGGGATACTGGCGACATGGAAAAAGCCTCGATATATTCTGTCGCATCCGAGAAGGGGGACGCCGGTGCTGCTCGCGCAGACGCTGCGAAACGCGCAGGCGGTGCGAGATGCGGCGCCGGCGAAGCTCGCCGTGCCGCGCGCATCGGTGCGAAAGGGACACTGCGCACCGTGGACGCCCGTGTGAAGATCGGGCTGCTCGTGGCCTATTCCGTGGCGCTTTTCTGCACGGAAAACCTTCTGGGTCTGGGTGTGGCGGCTGCGCTGCTGGCGGCCGTGGCCTCCGTCGGGGACGTCCCCGTTGCCCGTCTGCTGCGCGAAGGGGCCTTCGCCTACCTCATTGTCGGCTTCCTGCTCGTCTACAATGTTGCAGCCTCTGGGTGGCTTGCGGGAATCGCGGTGGCCCTCCGGCTGCTTCTGCTGGTATGGGCGAGTCTTTTGCTCATGGCGCTTTCCACGCCTGCAGAGCTTTCCGAGGCGCTGCGCCAGCTGCTCTCCCCCCTGGGCCGTCTGGGACTGCCCGTACGCGACTTCACGACGTCGCTTTCCATCGCCCTGCGGTTCATGCCGCTGCTTTCCGAGGAGCTGAGGGCCGTGAGGGCTGCCCAGGCCTCGCGGGGAGCCGCCTTCGAGGGCGCAGGGCTCGTGGGGCGCCTGCGTGCCTATGGGGGCCTCATGGTGCCGCTGCTCGTGGGGCTTTTCCGTCGGGCCGATCGCCTGGCATCCGCTATGGAGGCGCGCTGCTACGGAGCTTCCGGCGTGCCGACGTCGCTTGACGGGCGCCGTTTCGCCTTTGGCGACGGGGCGGCCCTCCTCGTCGGCGTTGTCGCCTGCGCCGCCTTCGCGCTTATTCCCTAGGAGCTTGCGACAAGGTCGCTGTCGTCCTCGTCGACTATCGGAATGCTGCGCGACTTAGGGGCATCGGGCGATTCGCCCGCCTTTAGGCGCTTTTCGCTCTTTGCCCGCGCCGGTGCCAGCTCGCTTATCAGGATGGCGGCGAAAATGAGGACGAAACCGACTGCCATGCGCCCGGTGACCACCTCACCGTAGAACAGCACACTGGCCAGCACGCCGAACACCGATTCCAAGGACAGCAGAAGCGAGCCTTGGGCCGGCGACACGTGGGCGAGTCCGACGTTCTGGAAGAGATAGCACAGCCCCGAGGCGAACACCACGAGGTAGAACAGGTTGAAGGCGAACTCCGGCGTGAGAGCCGCCAGGTTCGGTGCAGGCTCGGTGAGAGCGCCGACGACAAGTCCCGCAATGCCGCCGAAGAGGAACTGGTACACGGTGAGCGCGAGCACGTTGAAGCGCTTCGAATAGCGCGCGATGGCGATGATCTGCGCCGCGAAGAAGACGGCGCACAGAAGCGTCATGGCATCGCCGAACTCGAAGGCGAGCGAGCCGGCGGTGAGCGACACGAGCCCGATGCCCGTGATGCAGAGAGCGGCGGCGCCCACGTTGGCGAAGGTGGGGCGCTTGCCGGCGACGGCCCACAGCATGAAGGGAACAATGACGCAGTAAGTGGCCGTAAGGAAGGCGTTCTTGCCCGGCGTGGTGTCGGCGAGCCCCACCGTCTGCACCCAGAACGCGAGGAAGGTCACGGCGGCCAGCACAAGTCCCGCCTTAAGGCACGGCCCGTTCAGCGTGCCCGCCAGCGACCGATGGAACACCGCGGCCATGAGCAGTCCCGTCAGGAAGAAGCGCACGCCGATGAGCTGGGCCGGCGGCAGCACGTCGACGGCGTCCTTCATCACCACGAAGGCGAACCCCCAAATAATGGTGGCCGCCAACAGCATGAGCTTGTACACGAAGCCCGGGATATGTCTCTTCTCAGTCACAGCCAGCCATTATAGTGCGGCCTTTCGCGTTTCGCCAGGTTACTGCCAGCCAACGGGGGCGCAACGGAATCTTGTTGACGGATGCGGGCGCGCGGAGCGGCCGCATGATGGAAGGTAAGCATTGAACCCGACCAGAGAGGACGTGCGCTATGTACTATTCCAGCGGCAACTACGAGGCCTTCGCCCATCCGCTTCCGCCCGAGGGCGTGGAAAACAAGCAGGCCTACATTATCGGCAGCGGCCTGGCGGGACTCGCTGCGGCGTGCTTTCTTGTGCGCGACGGCCGAATGCCCGGCGAGAAGATCCACATTCTGGAGCGCGACCCGCGCGCCGGCGGCGGTTGCGATGGCTGGGAGTACCCGGGGCTCGGCTTCACCATGCGCGGCGGCCGCGAGATGGACAACCACTTCGAGGTGATGTGGGATCTGTTCCGCGACATCCCCTCCATCGAGGATCCGTCGGTATCGGTGCTCGACTACTACTATTGGCTGAACAAGCGCGACCCCAACTACTCGCTGTGCCGCGCCACGCAGGATCGCGGCCGGGACGCCCATACCGACAACAAGTTCAACCTGTCCGACAAGGCCTGCATGGAAATCATGAACCTGTTCTTCACCCCGGAGGAGGAGCTGCAGGACAAGGTCATCACCGAGTACTTCTCCGATGAGGTGCTGAACTCGAACTTCTGGTTGTACTGGCGCACGATGTTCGCCTTTGAGAATTGGCACTCGGCACTGGAGATGAAGCGCTACGTCACCCGCTTCGTGCACCATTTGGGCGGCCTGCCCGATTTCTCGGCCCTGCGTTTCACGCGGTACAACCAGTACGAGTCCATGATCCTGCCGATGGTGAACTACCTTGAGGCGCACGGCGTGGACTTCCAATTCAACACCCATGTGACCGACGTGCGCTTCAGTTGCGACGACGCCAAAGACGACAACCGCAAGCTGGCCACGGAGATTCGACTGGTGCGTGAGAACAATCCGGCGGCCATCGATGCCGCCGAGGGGCTGCCCGAAGACGGCAAGACGGCCCCGGCTGCCGATACGGGCCGCGAGGAGACCATTCCGCTCACGGAAAACGACCTCGTCTTCATCACGCCCGGCAGCCTGGTGGCCCACTCCTCCTTCGGCAGCCAGGACGCCCCGGCCCGCTTCGCCCCCGAGCTCACCCCCGGCGACGGCTGGGATCTGTGGAAGAAGATCGCGGCCCAGTCGCCGGAGTTCGGCCGCCCCGAGAAGTTCTGCGGCGATCCGGAGAAGAGCAACTGGGAGAGCGCCACGGTGACCACGCTGGATGAGAAGATCCTGCCGTACATCGAGAAGATCTGCAAGCGCGACCCGCTCTCCGGCGGTGTGGTGACGGGCGGCATCGTGTCGGTGAAGGACTCCAGCTGGCTGCTCTCCTGGACCATCAACCGGCAGCCGCAGTTCCGCGCCCAGCCCGAGGGACAGGTGTGCGTGTGGCTCTACGGCCTGTTCACCGACGTGCCCGGCGACTACGTGAAGAAGCCCATGCGCGATTGCACCGGCAAGGAAATCTGCGAGGAGTGGCTGTACCACCTGGGCGTGCCCGAGGAGCAAATCGAGGAGCTGGCCGAGCATTCCGCGAACACGGTGCCCTGCATGATGCCCTACATCACGGCCTTCTTCATGCCCCGCGCCGATGGCGACCGTCCGCTCGTCGTGCCTGAGGGCGCCGTGAACTTCGCCTTCATCGGCCAGTTCGCCGAGACGCCGCGCGACACTATTTTCACCACTGAGTACTCCATGCGCACTGGCATGGAGGCGGTATATACGCTGCTCGCCATCGACCGCGGCGTGCCTGAGGTGTGGGGCAGCGTGTTCGACCTGCGCGTGCTGCTGAACGCGACGGTGCTTCTGCGCGACGGCAAGCCGGCCACGGACATGAACATGAACGTGCTGGAGAAGCTGCTGCTGTCGAAGGGCTTGAAGGAGATCGAGCACACCGACATCTACGGCCTTCTGAAGGAATTCGGCGTCATTCCGACCACCGACGAGAACCGGGACGTGCCCGTGCCCGCCACGGGTGCCGTGTGGCCGGGCATCCATTAACCCGCCTCTGCGCCGTTGTTGGGGCTCTGTCTGAGGGCGAGAGCCGTCGTCCTTGTTGGTTGCGGTGCCCGATTGGGCCCGGCAGCGACCCCTGTTTTATGCGCCCCGTGCGGAATGAACCCGCGCGGGGCGCTTGCGCTTGCGTCGTTCGTGCTATGATGGTGAACGCTGATTAGAAGCATCAACCAACCTTCAAGGAGGCACTACATGAGCGTCATCATCGATGTGTACGGGCGCGAGGTTCTCGATTCTCGCGGCAACCCCACCGTCGAAGTGGAAGTCGTGCTGGAAGACGGCGCCTTCGGCCGCGCGGCGGTTCCTTCGGGCGCTTCCACGGGCGCTTTCGAGGCCGTGGAGCTGCGCGACTGCGACAAGAGCCGCTATTTGGGCAAGGGCACGCTGGATGCCGTGGCCCATGTGAACAACGAGATCGCCGACGTGCTCATCGGCCTCGAGGCCGAGGATCAGCGCATGGTGGACGCCGCCATGATCGAGGCCGACGGCACGGAGAACAAGGGCGCGTTTGGCGCCAACGCCATCCTGGGCGCTTCTTTGGCCGTGGCCAAGGCTGCCGCGGAGGCCGCCGAGCTGCCGCTGTACAAGTACGTGGGCGGTGCGAACGCGCATCTTCTGCCGACGCCCATGATGAACATCCTGAACGGCGGCGTGCATGCCGACAACAACGTGGACTTCCAGGAGTTCATGATCATGCCCGTGGGCGCCCCCACCTTCGCCGAGGCTCTGCGCTGGTGCGCCGAGATCTACCACACTCTGAAGAAGGTGCTGCATGATGCGGGCCTTGGTGGCGGCGTGGGCGACGAGGGCGGATTCGCTCCCAACCTGAAGACCAACGAGGAGCCGCTGGCCTACATCGTGGAGGCCTGCGAGAAGGCCGGCTACAAGCCCGGTACCGACATCCTGTTCGCCATGGATCCCGCCTCCACCGAGTTCTACAACGCCGAGACCGGCAAGTACGTGCTGGCCGGCGAGGGCCGTGAGCTGACGAGCGACGAGATGGTGGACTACTGGGAGGCGCTCGTGAACAAGTACCCCATCGTCTCCATCGAGGACGGCATGGCCGAGGAGGACTGGGACGGCTGGAAGAAGCTGACCGACCGCATCGGCGATCGCGTGCAGCTGGTGGGCGACGACCTGTTCGTCACCAACTCCAAGCGCCTCGCCAAGGGCATCGAGCTGGGCTGCGCCAACGCCATTCTCATCAAGGTGAACCAGATCGGCTCCCTCACCGAGACGCTCGAGGCCATCGAGATGGCCAAGCAGGCCGGCTACGCCTGCGTCATGAGCCACCGCTCCGGCGAGACCGAGGACGTGACCATCGCCGATCTGTCCGTGGCCTGCAACACCGGCCAGATCAAGACCGGCGCCCCCTGCCGGTCCGACCGCGTGGCCAAGTACAACCAGCTCATCCGCATCGAGGAGCAGCTGGAGGGCCAGGCCCAGTACGCCGGTATGAAAGCCTTCTACAACATCAAGCGCTAGAGGGCCGAGCAGGGGCTCGCAGTCCACAAGGTTCGCCTTGGGAGGCGAGCGCACAAACGACTAAAGAAGGGCCGCTTCATAACGAGGCGGCCCTTCTTCTGTTTCGCGGCAGCCAGCTGGGATCGCTTTTGCCTGTTCTCGGTCGACGAACCCCTCTGTTTCTGCACGAAATCTCGAGTTATAAGCGTCCGGAATCCGCAGAAGAACTCGCGGCTGAGAACGGCTTTTGCAAAATGCCTGGTCAAAGCGTTGCGCTTGGTAAGGGAGTTCCCGGCATCGGGTTGCGGGCGTGCCCGAGACGCTGATAACTCAAGATCTCATGCAGAAAACGGGTAGCTCGTTGACCGAGATTTCTTCAGAACGGCCTTGGGGAGCCCAAAAGCACGCCGGCGGCGTCTTCGCGTTGCTATGCTATGCGGAGCGGGTGCCCGGTTGCGGGTCGCGGGGGAGGAAGGAGATATGCAGATACATGTTCATTCCCTCCGCGATTTTCTGAAGGACGCGTATCGAAGGGTTGCGGATTCCGCGTTCTATGCGGCTGATTTCGGTCTGAGCTATGCCACATCGTTCGGCCAATTCCTTTTGCGTGAAATTTTGGCTTTGCCGGGCCTCGATCATAGCGCGCATGAGAGCAGCTTCGGGCTGAAACTCGTGGCTAGCCTCAGCGAATTCAGGGTCGAGGAACCCTGAAACCCCGAAGGAGCGGTAGCAGAAAAGCCGTATTTGCGCAACATCGGTTGAGTTTGGCCCCAGCGGCTGCTGACCTGCTGCGAGGAGCTGATGGGGTATACTGGTTGCAGGTTGCGTTCCGCGATTCGGGGGTGGGGAAGGAGCTGTCCGTGGACACCGCATATCTGCGCGAGTACATCGAATTCTCGCGCTCTCTCAATTTCGCCCAGGCGGCTGCTGATCTGTTCGTGTCGCCACCGACGCTGCGGGCCCATATTCACGCACTCGAGGAGGAGGTAGGGGCGCCTCTTACGGTCAAGCGCGTCGGTCAGTTGGAGCTATCGCCAGCCGGCCGTCTTTTTCTGAAGCGTGCTCGTGCCATAGTGAAGCTGGTAGAGGAAAGCGCGGAAGAGTGCCGGGCGCTGGCGGAAGCCTCGTCGTCCATAGTGGTGGGCACCCTCGATTACGCTCCCTTCGAGGAGTTGCTGACGCGTGCGCTGCACGCTTTCCGACGGGATCATCCTGACCGATGCCTCGAAATGCTCATGGCGTCGGGCGCTTACGCGAACATGGAAGCGGTGGAGAGCGGCAAGGCGGATCTTTCCATTTTCGTTCAAGTGAGGCGACGAGATGGCGGGGAAGAGGCGCTGCCCGATGAGCTGCCTGCCGGAGTGGGGGCTTTTCGCTTTAGCGAGGGCGAATGTCGTTTTTGGATGAACCGCTCCTGTCCTCTGTTTGAGTGCGATCGCGTGACGGCGGCCGACTTGGACGGCTTCACGATGCTCTTGGGGAATTCCGCGAATATGGAACGCGCGGGCCGCGTGCTCATCGAATGGTTTGCAGGGGTCGGGGTAGCCGTGGAGCCCGACAATCAGCCTTGTTCGAACTATCTTGACCTGTATCTGTCGGGAACGGGCGAGACGTTCGGCATTGCGCTGGGGGGAGTGCGCTCGGGTCTGCGGGCGAGCTCCGACATCAAGATATTCGCGGTCGACGATTTTACGGTGCCCTGCGATCTCTATGTGATCTACAACGAGGAGCGCATCGGGGAGAACGGGAAGCTGTTCGTCGACTGCCTGAAGGAGAGCATTTCTTCGCTGGAATAATGTCTTCTGGGGGTGATGAAGCCTCGGCTGGTGGCAGGGTGCGCTGGCGCCTCTGTCGGCGGTGCAACATGACGGCGCCCCGTCGGTTGGACGGGGCGCCAGGGGAGGGCTAATGATAGGTTGTGGCGAAAGATGGCTGACTAGATCTCGCCGATGATAGAGCCTGCGGCCATGTACCCACCGAGGAACGATAGTCCCACATCACCGTACAGGCCGTTGAAGGGCTTGCCGGCGAGGTTGTTCTCGCCGTTCGAGCCGCCGGCGGTGTGCCAGCCAGCGTAAAGCCCGGGAATAACGGCGCCTTCGGTATCGATGACCTGCATCTTGGGGTTGATGCGCAGTCCGCACTTGGTGGCGAACAGGTTGCCGCCAAGTTTCGCTCCGTAGTAGGGCGGCTCGCTGATGGGGATGAGCCACGAGGGATCGTACTTGTAGGTGGGAACAGTGTCCTCTCCGGCCTCGCAGGCGGCGTTCCAGTCCTTAACAGCCTGCACGAGCACGCTTTCGCGCAATCCGAGGGCCTCTTCCAACTCCTCGATGGTATCGCATTCCTTGACGGCGCCGGCATCGACCATCATCTGGAAGGCATTGCGCCAATCGCGCTGCCATTCGGGAACGCGGTCGATAAGAGGGTCGTCGTCGGGGATGACCTTTCCGATGTTGCGCAACCTTCTAGCCCAAAAGCCCCAATCCTTTGGCGATGTTGGCGATGAAGTCCTGGACGTTGGTGACGATGCCGCGGCTGGCGAGGCTGCCGCGATCCACTAATTTGTTCACAGCGAACTCGGCGATATCCACGCAGTAGAAGTACACCGGGCGAATGGTGCCGTCGTCCATCACGCGATAGCTCGGCGTCATGTTCCCCGTGGCGATGGTGTGCAGCATGGTGGCCATGCAGATGACGGTGGTGGCGCTGCGAATGTGGTCGCGCATGGCGTCCTGCGCCTCGTAGGCGTTGCCGTACACGCCGGGCAGAGGGCCGTCGTCGCGGATGGATCCGGCCAGCACGTAGGGCACGCCATTGCGCACCAGCGCGTTCATGATGCCGTCGCACACGCCCTCTTCTTCGATGAACCGCTCGATGGATCCCCAATAGCGCACGCGGTTGATGGTGTCCAGGTGGTGGTAGTGGCCGTTGGGGCGGTTCTCCTGGGTGTCGATGTCCTGGCCGAGGGACGTGTGGAAGTAGGCCCCTTCCAAATCGTGGGTGGCGAGAGCATTGCCGGCGAACACCGCGTCCGCATAGCCGGCGTCGATGATTTTCGCGAAGGCCTCGCGGGAGTACCCGTTGAACGTGAAGGCCGGCCCCATGACCCACACGATGGAGCCGTGGTCGCGGTCGTGGCGCAAAAGCTCATAGAGCTCGTCGTAGTCGCGCGAGAAGGCGGTCTCGCGGGAGCGGCCCAGACGGAAGGCGAAGTTGTCGTGGCCGCCCGGGTGCGGGGCGCCGTCCTCCGATGTGGCCAGACCGCGGAAGCCGTCGGTGTAGACGAGAATGCCCTCCTCGCCGTTTTCCGTGCGTCCGCAGGCGATGAGATCGCCGGCGCGGATGTGGCGGAACTCGCGCACGAACACGTTGCCGCCTTCCACGACGGCCACGCAATCCATGCGGGAATCGCGGGCGAGCGTCCATTGCCCTGCGATCTTCAGATACTCCGGATAAATGGACATGGCGTGGTAGCCCTCCGGGGCCACGAAATCCTTCGGCGCGGGCACGAGCGTCACATCGGGCGCGGCGGCGAGGTGGGGGAGCGTGAAGTCGGGCGGCGTGTAGGGCGTGGGTGTAAACGGCGCGGGCGAAAACGTCATGGTCGCCTTCTTTCTCTGGGTGGCTGAGGCCATTGTAGCGCTTCGGCCGCCGGTTCCCAAGGAATGTGAAACTCTGCAGGCAAGAGATCTCATGCAGAAAAGCGGTAGTTCGTCGACCGAAGTTATGCCAGCGAAGGCTCGGGTTCCAAAGTGGATGTTTGGGCGGTTGCGGGGCCGGCTGCGGGCCCGGTTGCGGAGATGGAGGAGGACGGGGAGCGGCAGTTCGCCGAAGGATTGTGAAAGCGTGATGACTTCGGCATCGAAATTATTCCCAGAGGGCTAGAATGGGCCTATGGCTACTGCTATCGACACATCCAAGGAAACACACGCCGACGTCGCCGCCGCCGAGGTGCTGCGGCGGTTCGTTGGCTACTACAAGCCCTACAAGGCGCTCTTCTTCGCCGATCTCGTGGCCGCCTGCATTTTGGCTGGGGTTGACCTGGCCTTTCCGCAGCTGCTGAACTTCTTCACCCGCGAGTTCTTCACCGAGTCGCCCTCGGTCATCTTGGGTAGCCTCGGGCTCATCGCGCTGCTCTTCATCGCGCTGTACGCCGCGCGCACGGGCTGCCAGTGGTTCATCACCTACTGGGGCCACGTCATGGGCGCGCGCATGGAGGCCGACATGCGCCGCGATTTGTTCGAGCAGTACCAGCGCCTCTCCTTTGGCTACTACGACCGCCACAACACCGCCGTCATGATGTCGAAGATCACCACCGATCTGTTCGACATATCGGAGCTCGCGCACCACGGGCCGGAGAACCTGTTCATCTGCACGCTCAAGATCGTCGGCTCCTTCGTGCTGCTGTTCATGATCAACGGGCCGCTCACCGCCATTATGCTCGTCGTCACCATCGTCATGGCAGCGCTGTCCTTCGCGCTGAACTATTGGCGCCGCCGCATATTCCGCGAGAACCGCGAGCGCATGGCCGGCATCAACGCCGCGGTGCAGGATTCCCTCGGCGGTATCCGCGTCGTGAAATCCTTCGGCGGCGAGGACGCCGAGCGCGAGAAGTTCCGCGCGGCCAACGAGGCGTTCCTCGACACGAAGAACCGCTCCTACAAGTTCATGGGCGCCTTCCACGGGCTGAACTCGCTGTTCACGGGGCTTCTGTACACCATCGTCGTGGTGGGCGGCGGTTACTTCGTGGCCGCCGGAACGCTCGCCGTGACCGATTTGGCCATCTACGCCCTGTACGTGGGCATCTTCATGGCACCGGTAGAGCAGCTCATCAACTTCACCGAGACTCTGCAGAAGGGCTACGCGGGCTTCCGCCGCTTCATCGAGGTGTTGGCCGAGCGGCCCGACGTGGCCACCAAGTCCGGTGCGCCCACCTTGGCCGAGGCCTGCGGCGGCGAGGTGTGCGGCGCTGTGGATTACCGCGACGTGACGTTCTCTTACGATGGCACCCACCCGGTGCTCGACGGGCTCGCGCTTTCCATCCCCGCCGGCACCTCGGTGGCGCTCGTGGGGCCCTCGGGCGGCGGCAAGACCACCACCTGCTCGCTTCTGCCCCGATTCTATGATGTGGCCGCGGGCGCGGTGACCATCGACGGCGTGGACGTGCGCGACGTACAGTTGGTAAGCCTGCGCGAGGCCATCGGCATCGTGCAACAGGACGTGTACTTGTTCGGTGGCACGGTGGGGGAGAACATCGCCTACGGCCGCCCCGGCGCCACCCAGGCCGAAATCGAGGAAGCGGCGCGCAAGGCCAACATCCACGAGTTCATCTGCTCGCTGCCCGACGGCTACGACACGCTCGTGGGCGAGCGCGGCGCGCGGCTGTCCGGCGGTCAGAAGCAGCGCATCTCCATCGCGCGCGTGTTCCTGCGCGACCCGCGCATCCTCATTTTGGACGAGGCCACGAGCGCGCTTGACAACGAGAGCGAGCACGCCATCCAGGCGTCGCTGGCGGAGCTCTCCCGCGGGCGCACCACCATCACCATCGCGCACCGCCTGTCCACCATTCGCAACGCGAGCCTCATCGCCGTGGTGGAGGACGGCCGCGTGCTTGAGCAGGGAACCCACGACGAGCTGCTGGCCCGCGACGGCGTCTACGCCCGCTACTACCGTATGCAGTTCGGCGATTAGAACGGGAGCCGAGATTCGCTTGAGGACGCGTTCGCCTTTCTAGAAAACAAAATCATCGGTTTCGTGCAGGAAAAAGTGCGATCGTGCGAGTTCTGAGGGATCAAATACTCGCACGATCGCACTTTACTCTGCATGAAGAAGATCTTCGGGGGTTTTCAACTCGCACAATCGCACTTTTTTCTGCGCGAAGGGGGTATGAGACGGTTTTGCGGGATGCTAGCTTCTTGAGGGCGGAAGATGCCGAAGCTCGGTTGGCTTGTCGCAGACACGGAAGGGGCGACCGTCGCGTGCCCGGCTTGGATCGAAGGTGAAAACGTCGCTCTTTTTGGTCGCGGTTATCCTGCAATAGTTATAATGATTCCCAGTGAAATGACGACGGTTGGATTCCGCGGCCGCGGCATTGCTGCAGCGCGGTGGTGTGGTGGCGTGGAAGGGAAGGACCGATCCTGTGAGAGAAATGATTCCGTTGGAAGAGGCCCGTGCGCTCGTGTGCGGGGCTGTGGAGAAGTTGCCCGTGGAAACGGTGGAGCTGCTGGACGCTGTCGGGCGTGTGGTGGCGGCCGACCAGACAAGCGACATCGACGTGTCGCCCTTCGCGCACTCGGCCATGGACGGCTTCGCCCTGCGCGCCGCCGAGATTGCCGATGCCGCCGAGGAGAGCCCCGCGATGCTGCGGGTCATCGCCGAAATCGGCGCCGGCGACGTGTTCGAGGGAACCATCGGGGAAGGCGAGTGCGTGCGCATCATGACCGGCGCCTGCCTGCCTGCCGACGCCGATGCCGTGGTGAAGTACGAGATCGTGGGCGTGGTGGAAGGCGACGGCAAACCCGGCTCGGTGGTGTCGTTCTCGGCCCCGACGAAAGTGGGCTCCAACATTCGCGCCGCCGGCGAGGAAGCCCATGCGGGGGACGTGGTCGTGGAGGCGGGCGATGTGCTCACCGCCGCCGGCGTCGGCTTTCTGGCCGGTTGCGGCGTGCTGGAGGTGCCCGTCTACCGCCGACCGCGCGTGGCCGTCATTGCCACGGGCAGCGAGCTCGTGCCGCCCTCCGAGGTGCCCGGCCCCGGTAAGATCCGCAACTCCAACAGCTACGCCATGGCCGCCTGCGCCCGGGAGGCCGGCGCCGAGGCCCATATGCTCCCCATCGTCCAGGACACCTTCGAGGCCCTGCGCGACGCCGTGGCGCAAGCGGCCCGCGAGTACGACTTCGTCGTCACCACGGGCGGCGCCGCCAACGGCGACTTCGACTTCATCAAGCCAGTGGTGGCCGAGCTCGGCGAGCTTCTGATGACCACGGTGAACATGCGTCCCGGCAAGGCCCAGACCTTCGGCATCGTGGAGGGCACGCCCGTCTTCGGCCTGCCCGGCAACCCGGCGGCCGCCTACGTGGGCTTCCAAATGCTCATCCGCCCGGCGCTGCGCACCATGCAGGGCTACCGCTTCATGGATCATCCCGTCGTGAAGGCGCGCCTCACTGCCGACGAGAAGAACCGCGACCCGCGCCGCATCTACCTGCGGGCGAACCTGACGCGCACCGCCGAGGGCTATGAGGTGACGCCGGCCAAGAACCAGAGCTCGGGGCTGTTCGGCCCCATCCAGAAGACCAACTGCCTGGCCGTCATGCCCGAGGGCACCGAGCCTCAACCTGCGGGCTCCATCGTCGATTGCCTGCTGCTCGATATTCCGGAAGAAGTCGTTCTCTAGGAGAAGCCATGACCATCAAATTCGCCATCATCACGTGCTCCGATACCCGCACTTTGGAAACTGACGAGGCGGGGCAGAAGCTGGAGCAGCTCATTGCCGAGCAGGGTTGGGAGTGCGTCCGCCGCGTTGTGGAAATGGACGAGCGCCCGTTCATCGCCGGCGCGCTCATCGACGCCTGCGACAACACCGACGCCGACATCGTGCTCACCTGCGGCGGCTCGGGTCTCTCGCTGCGCGACGTGACCCCCGAGGCCACCCGCGACGTGGCCGACCGCGAGGTGCCCGGCATCGCTGAGGCCATGCGCGCCCACAGTGTCGCCATCACGCCCTTCGCCATGCTCTCGCGCGCCATCTGCGCCCAGCGCGGGCACACGCTCATCATCAACCTGCCCGGCTCCACTAAGGCGGCCACCGAGAACTGGGAAGGTATCGTGGAGGCGCTGCCCCATGCCGTGAAGATGATGGCCGGCGAGGGGCACAACACGCAGAAGGATCTCTCGGAGAAACTCGCCGCCGCCGCGGCCCGGGGCGAACTCGGGTAAGGCAGCGGGTACGCAAGGGCCTTTGGCTTCGAAGTCGCGATGGAGGGTTGGCTGCGGATGCGCTTGCCGTATGGCTTTCCGGGACTGGGTTCTCGCGGTCGGAAGTCTTTGCCCCATGCCAAAAGAGCGCGTTCCCGTGCGTCGGGTCTGCGCTATACTTCATGAGGAACGTGTTCTAGATGCGGCCGCGCTCGATAGGGCGCGGCTGTTTGAGGTGGTAGCACTATGACTGATCTTCCCAACGGGTTCACGGGGTTTTCGCACCGAGATCCGAACTTCGTGTCCGCGGGCGACGCCCTGCGCGGCTCGCGGTACGACGACACGCCGTTCGCGGCGCGCAAGCAGGCCCAGGCCCGCAATCTGGCCGAGGCTTGGTCGCCGGCCGGCGCCGAGCGCGTCGGCGCGGGCGTTGCTGCAGAGGGCGGTTCCGATGCAGTCGCTCGCGGGGCCGGAGCACGCCCCCTGTCCCAGCTGTCCTCGGCGGCCAGCGATGTGCTGCGCTTCGCTGAGCAGGGCACGGCGGCTGCCGGCGCTCCGCGCTTCGATCCGGACAAGCTCGCCCGCATTCCCGAGGTGGATCGGCGCTGGGCCTGGGTGGAGATCGACCTGAACGCCATCCGCCACAACGCCTCGGCCGTGAAGCAGCGCCTGAATCCGGGTACCCGGCTCATGGCCGTGGTGAAGGCCGACGGCTACGGCCACGGCGCCGTGCAGTGCGCCAAAACGGCGCTGAACTCCGGGGCCGAGTACTTGGGCGTGGCCACGGTGGACGAGGCCATCGCCCTGCGCGAGGCCTACGTGAACGCCCCTATCCTCATTCTGGGCGAGCCCCCGGCTACGGCCATCCCGCTGCTTCTGGCCTACAAGATCATGCCGGCGGTCTACACCGCCGAGTTCGCCATCCGCTATGCCGAGGCCGCCGACGCCTTCGGGGTGTCCGCGCCCTTCCATCTGAAGGTGAACACGGGCATGAACCGCATCGGCGTGCGTTGGGACGAAGTGGTGGAATTCGCGCGGCAGATATCGTTTCATCGGGCGCTCGATATGGTGGGCACCTTCACCCACTTCGCCACGGCCGACTGCCCCGGCACCATCGACTTCGAGCGTCAGGTCAAGCGCTTCTACGAGGCTGTAAACGCCCTGCGCGCCGCCGGCATCAACCCCGGCATCGTGCATGCGGCGAACTCTGCGGCCGCCATCCGCTACCCGGAGGTGCAGCTGGACATGGTGCGCCTCGGCATCTCGCTGTACGGCTTCTACCCGTGCCCCGAGGCCTACCCGATGATCGATCTGAAGCCGGCCATGAGCGTGAAGGCCCGCATCACCGATGTGAAGACGCTGCCGGTGGGCGAGGGCGTCAGCTACGGTCTGAACTACCGCAGCCCCGGCGCCGTGAAGATCTGCACCATGCCCATTGGCTACGCCGACGGCTTCCGCCGGGGCCTTTCCGGCCGCACCGACGTGCTACTGGCCGGTCGCCGCTTCCACCAGGTGGGAAACATCTGCATGGACCAGTCCATGTTCGAAGTGAACCTGCGCCAGCGCAACGACCTTGATCCGCAGATCGGTGATACGGTGACCATCGTGGGGGAGCAGGGCGAGGCCTCGGTCACCATCGATCAAATGGCCGAAACGCTGGGCACCATCCAGCACGAGGTGGCCATCGGCTTCGGCTGCTCCCGTCTGCCGAGGTTATACGTGTAGAAAGCGATGCGCAGCGACCGCCAAGGTGCGCAGCAGGTTGAAGGAGAGCGATGCGCAGCGAGCGCCGGGAGGGGGTGCCGCGCGCAGTTCATTCTATGGCATACGAAAATGCCGCGACTCTCGGTGAGAAATGCCATAGAATGCTGTTTGAGCACGGCACCCCCTCCCGGCGCTCGCCCGAGGCGAGTCCCGACGAGGAACTCAAGAAAGAAGGACGCCCGATGGAGCACCCCCACATTCCGCTAGAAGACTTGCAAGTCCAGGTGGCCGCCTGCCGCCGCTGCCCCTTGTGCGACGGTCGCACGCAGACGGTGTTCGGCGTGGGCAATCCCAATGCGAGGGTTCTCATCGTCGGCGAGGCCCCGGGCAAGAACGAGGATTTGCAGGGCGAGCCCTTCGTGGGCGCGGCCGGCAAGTACCTCAACGAGCTTCTGGCCATTGCCGGGTTGTCTCGCGAGGACGTCTACATCGCCAATGTGCTGAAGTGCCGTCCCCCTTCCAACCGCGATCCGCGTCCCGAGGAAATTCAGGCCTGCACGCCGTTTCTGCGCGAGCAGACGCGTACCATCAACCCGGAGTACATCGTCACGCTGGGCAACTTCTCCACGAAGTTCATCCTGAAGACCGACGTGGGCATCACGCGCCTGCACGGCACGCTGCAGCGGGCGGGGCGTTTCAAGGTGTTCCCCATTTTCCACCCGGCTGCGGCCCTCTACGACAGCAAGAAGCGCGAGGCCCTGGAGAACGATTTCGCCACCTTGGGCGAGCTTTTGCGCGGCGAGGCCTAGAGCCAGCGCTTCTTCTTGAAGAACACCACCATCACGATGATCATGATGGCCGCCAGCGCGATGATGGTGCCGGCCATGTAGGGCCAATCGAGCCCTGGCATGACGGTGAGGTTCATGCCGAACCAGCCGGTGACGAGCGTGAGCGGCGCGAACATCACCGTGACGATGGTGAGAATCTGCATGGTGGAGTTCTGCTTCAAGTCGATCTGCGTCTGATGCAGCTCGTAAAGCTGCAGGCTGTACTCGCGCAGCATATCGGCGCGGTCGGACAGGTGGTTCGCGTGGGTGGTGATGTGCCCGAAGGTCCGGGCCTCCTCGCGGCTCATGACCTTGTTCTCGTTGTCGGCGATGAGGTCGGCCATGACGCCGATCTGCTGGTAGTAGGAGCCCATGCGCATGGCGGCGCGCCGGTAGCTCATGATGGTCTGCGACGAGATGTCGGCATGGTGGCCGATCATGGCGTCCTCGAGGCTTTCCATGGCGTCTTCCATGGAGGAGAACCAGCTGAAATCGTCGGCGATGAGCGTCTTCATGAAGGCATACAGGGTATGCGAGGTGGTGGGCTTCGTGAGGATGCCCGTGGCGGCCACTTTGTCCAGGGTCTTCTGCGCGATGTCGCCGTCGTCGATGAGGATGAGGTGGTCGGCTTCCAGGTAGAACGACATGGTGTCCGGATCGCCCGTGGGGTCGGATTTGTCCGGCACCGAGAACGAGCCGATGATGTAGGAGGGGTACAGCTCGACGAAGTTGGCCGCCGCCAGCTCGAGCGCCGCCAGCTCTGCCCGCGCCTCCGGAGCGATATGCGTGAGCTGGCTGAACTCGTGGGAGGTGAGGATCTTGACCAGGGGCGGCTTGCAGTTTTCCTCGTCGCAGGGCGCTGCCAGCGGGTTCGGCCGGTTCAGGTCGTAAATGGCTGCCATGGCTCCTCCTCTCGTCGCGCGGCCTCTCGTGCCCGGAACCTAGTATAGAATGGAGCCGTGATATGCCCCATCGGTTACCGGGTTTGTAAGAAAACGGTAGCCGCGTCCTTGAAGGAGAACGTGCCGTGGAAGATGCGCGCCACTTCGATCCCGTTGCCTGGATAAACACCCCGCGATGGCAGGCCTCGCGCCTGGGGCTCTCGCGCATGGTGGATCTGCTGGAGCGCTTGGGGCGCCCCCAGGACGAGTTGCGCTTCATGCACGTGGCGGGTACCAACGGGAAGGGGTCGGTGTGCGCGTATGTGGCCTCGGTGCTGCAGGCGGCCGGCTACAAGGTGGGCCTGTTCACGAGTCCGTTCATCCTCTGCTTCGAGGAGCGCATCCGCGCGAACGGGGAGAACATTACGGGCGAGGAGCTCGCCCGGGCCGTGGCGGCGGTGCGCCCGGCGGCCGCGGCCGTGGAGGCGGCGTGCGGGGATCATCCTACGGAGTTCGAGCTCATGGCGGCGGTGGCCTTCGAGCATTTCCGCGCCGTGGGCTGCGATATCGTGGTGCTGGAAGTGGGGCTCGGGGGGCGGTTGGACGCCACCAACGTCATCGAGGCTCCCGAGGCGAGCGTGATCTGCCGCATCGGGCTCGACCATACCGATTTGCTCGGGGACACCCTGGCCGCCATCGCCGGCGAGAAGGCCGGCATCGTGAAGGCGGGAGCGCCCGTGGTGAGCTGGCCCCAGGAGAGCGAGGCCATGGCGGTCATCGAGGCCGTGGCCGCCGAGCGCGGTTGCGAACTTTTCGTGCCCGACTTCGGCGACTTGTCCGTGGAGCCGCTCGCGGGAGCGGCCCTGCGCCGGTTCTCGTGGAAGGGGAGGGGATTCGAGACGCGTCTGCTCGGCAGCTACCAGCCCTTCAACGCGGCGCTTGCCCTGACGGCGGTCGACGTGCTGCGCGGGCGCGGGTGGGCCATCTCCGACGAGGCCGCTTTCGCAGGCATCGCCTCCGCCCGTTGGCCCGGCCGTTTCGAAGTGGTGGATACCGCGCCGCTTACCATTGTGGACGGTGGTCACAACCCTCAGGGGGCCGAGGCCCTGGCCGCCTCGCTCGCCGATCTTCTGGGGGAGGAGGGACGCGCCTCGGTCGACTTTGCTTTGGGCGTGCTGGCCGACAAGGACTACCCGGCCATGGTGCGCGCCGTGGCGCCGTGGGCCCGCAGCTTCTCGGCGTACGCCCCGAAAAGCCCTCGCGCCCTGGCGGCCGACGAGCTGGAGGGCTGCGTGCGCGAGATTATGGTGGAAGAGGGCCGGGCCGATGACGTGCCCGTGCGCACGTGCGGCGCTCCCGCCGATGCCCTGCGCGCAGCCCGCGCCGCCGCCGGCCCGGAAGGCTGTGCCGTCGCCTTCGGCACCCTTTACGCCATCGCCGACCTCATGGGCGCGTTGTAGCGAGCTTGCTGTTTGCGAAAACGACTTGATGCATGAAAAAGGGCGCCCCCGAAAGAGCGCCCTCCGAAAGTACGAAAAGCCCGTGGACCGACGCGTCCCCTAGGGTCGCGTGCCGGTGACGTCCTCGGCTTCCTCGGCCTCGGCCTCGTCGCGGATCTCGTGCACGACGAACTCCGCCACGCCGCCCTCGGCTTCCAGCACCTCGCGCACATCGTCGACCAGATCCTCGTCGCCGCAGCCGAGAACCACGTCGTCGGCCATATCGGCGGCCTCTTCCCCGGCCGTTTGGCGCACCACCTCATCCAGCGAGGCGGACACGTACGAGATGCCCTGGCGCTCGGCCGCCTTCGCCTGCATGAACAGGAACAAAAAGCCGATCACGCCGGCCAGAAGCGAGGCCGACAGAATGCCGATCTTCGCATCGGCGATGAGCACGGCCTCGGGGAAGGCGAGGTTCGCCACGAAGATGGCCATGGTGAAGCCCACGCCGCCCAGGATGCCGGCACCCAGCATATGGATCCAGTTAACATGATCGGGCAGGTTGGCGATCTTCAGCTTCACCGTCAAGAAGCTGAAGAGCAGGATGCCGATGGGCTTGCCCAGAAGCAATCCGAAGAACACGCCGAAGAACACCGGGCTCGAGACCATAGCGAGAACATCGCCGCCAAGGAAGCTCACATCGGCGTTGGTCAGCGCGAACAGGGGCAGCACGGCAAAGTACACCCACGGGTACAGCATATGCTCCAAGCGCGTGGCCGGGGGTACCACCTGACGAGCAACACTGGAGAGCCGGGTGACGGTGAACATGTAATCCTTCTGGAGCGTCACCGGCTCGGTCTCCACATAGGCGGCGCGCGCCTCGCGAACCCGGTCGCCCGACCAGGTCATGAACTTCTGCAGATCGACGCGCGACCCCGTAGGGATCGTGAAGGCGAGCAGCACGCCGGCGATGGTGGAATGAACACCGGACATGAACACAGCGAACCACAACAGGCAGCCCACCAGCATGTAAGGCGTCAGGGCGTACACGTGCGCCCGGTTCATCAGTACGAGCACCACGAGAATGGCCGCAGCGATGGCAAGCCACATGAGCGAGGGGCTCTGGCCGTAGAAGATGGCAATGACGAGAATGGCGATGATGTCGTCGGCCACGGCCAAGGTGGAGAGGAACACGCGCACGCCGTTGGGCACGCGGTTGCCGAGCAGCGCCATGATACCCAAGGCGAAGGCGATATCGGTCGCCGTCGGCACGCCCCAGCCGTGGGAGGTCTCAGGGTTGGTGGCGTTGAAGATGGAGTAGATGACGATAGGGGCCAGAACGCCGCCGCAGGCCGCGATGATGGGCAGCGCCGCCTGGCGGATGTTCGTGAGCTCGCCGACGGTCATCT
This sequence comes from Adlercreutzia sp. CNCM I-6207, assembly GCF_977072305.1. Classification (NCBI taxonomy): domain Bacteria; kingdom Bacillati; phylum Actinomycetota; class Coriobacteriia; order Eggerthellales; family Eggerthellaceae; genus Adlercreutzia; species Adlercreutzia sp. CNCM I-6207. The sequence goes on along the minus strand of NZ_CDRVLZ010000013.1, from coordinate 43,530 downwards.
CGTATTTGATCTCTAACCCTACGAGCAGGAAGAACACCGCCATGAAGATGTCGTTGATGATATGGGCCAGCGACATCTCGCCGATAAAGCCGCCGACGCCCACCACTACATGGGTGTGCCAGAACTCCTCAAAGGGCTCGAAGAACGGCGAGTTCGCGATAACGAGGGCCACAATAGCCGCCGCCAGCATGATGGCCGCCGCCTTCGTGGACGAACTCGTAAATTGGATGACTTTCAACCAGCGACGCTGATGCCCCTGGACTTCATCAATGAAGATATGATGCGGATCGGGATTCTTCGCAGTGGGTTCCATGCCTTACATCCTCAATTTCTCTTACCGACTCAGCCGCCTGCGAGCAAGACGGCTTCACAGATATCCGTTAATTGTAACCGCTTTCCCTTTCGCTTCAGCGAAAATCCCTATCTGTAAAGTCCCCGTAGCAGCCTTTTTCACACGAAAACGAGAACCGTTCGACTTCAAAGGCGCTGCATTCCGAAAACAGTCCTCAGACGGCAATCGTTTTCTTGCAACCTCAAATTGCTCGGTCAATCTCGCGAAAAGTGCGCTATGCTGTTTTTTCCAGTTTGGAAGGGTGCGTTTTACGCATGGTGCGCTCAGATGCCCCAGCGGGCTCGCGCCTTCCACGCTGATTGTGCAAGCAACGAGGTAAAAGAGGTGGAAATCATGACGATCACCGTGTCCGGACGCAAAATGCCCGTCACCGACGCCCTTCGTCAGTACGCTGAGGAGAAGGTCGGTAACGCGATCAAGGCTGTGGACGCCGACACCGTCTCCACGGAAATTGTTCTTTACACCGAGAAGAACCCGGCCAACCCGCTGCCGGCTATTTGCGAGGTTACCGTCCGCGTCAAGGGCCACATCGTGCGCGTGGAGGAAAGCGAAGAGGACATGTACGCCGCCATCGACGTGGCTGCCGCCAAGGTCGCCCGCCAGCTGCGCAAGTACAAGACCCGCGTGCTGGACAAGAAGGTTCGCGCCACGGAGCGCATCGTCGACTACGCCCACGAGGACGCCCACCCGGAGAGCGAGCTGGATCTCGACCGTCTGATGGACGAGCTGTCCGAGGACGAGATCGTCCGCCGCAAGGAGACGGAGTTCACGCCCATGACCGAAGAAGAGGCGCTCGTCCAGATCGATCTTCTGGGCCACGACTTTTTCGCGTACACTGATCGCGACACCAATCTGGTGCACATCCTGTACCGCCGTGAGGACGGCGGCTACGGTCTGCTCACCCAAAAGGAGGATTAGTTCATGGCCACTATCGACACCATCGCCGGCGTTCTCGAGAGCAACCTCGACATCGACCCCGCCACCGTCACCCCCGAGGCGACCTTCGAGTCCCTCGGTATCGACTCGCTGGACATGGTCGAGCTCATCTGCGACTTGGAGGAGGCCTGCGAGGTCGACTTCGGCGAGCCCGAGGGGCTTGTCACCGTGGGCGATCTCGTCGCTTACATCGACTCGCTGTAAGCCGCCCGCCGCACAGTATCGCCAACGAGGGCCCCGCAGCCGTGAGGTTGCGGGGCCTTTTTCGTTGTCTGGTTCCCTGTGTCTGCGCCGCAAGAGGCCCGTCTGGGCTCGTGCCGCTTTGCCGGAGGAAACGTGTCTGAGCCCCGTTCGATAAGAGCGGTCGCGCTCCACTTCCATAAGAATCGATTCCGGTCGGCCTTCCGGTAATGGTCGCTTCACGCTTCGTCTCGTCTCGCTCGGTAATTGAAGACCCCTGGCATTGCATGAAATCGCGAGTTGTAAGCGTCTGAAAGCTCATTCTTGTCTTCGAATTTAATATCTTGCGATAAATCCAGGTGAATGTAGCTCCTTCAGGTATCGCTAGGACGCTTACAACTCGAGATTTCATGCAGAATCGCGTGGTTTCGTTGACTGAGACATTTCCCGATGCGTTCCTCTATTGACGAAAATACCCCCTAGGGGTATAAATGCTGCGAACATAAGGACAACATCGCAAGCGAAGGAGCGCCATGGCGGACGAGAAAACGCGTAGCGGAGGAGGGGCGGCCCAGGGGGTGGCGAAGGCCGGCGCGAATAGAACGGATCGGACGGATAGAGCAGATCGGACGGGTAGAGCAGATCAGGCGGACCAGGCGTCCGATTGTCCCTGTCGGCACAAGAGCACGCCGCGCAGCATGGAGCTGCAGGCGGATATGCAGAAGCGGCTGAACCGGGCCATCGGTCAGCTTACCGGCGTGAAGGCCATGATCGAGGACAACCGCTACTGCGGTGATGTGCTCACGCAGCTGGCCGCCGCCGAGTCCGCCGTGCGGCGGGTGTCGGAGATGGTGCTGGCCGAGCATATGCGCACCTGCGTGGTGGAAGAGGTGCGCGCCGGCAACGATGAGGTGATCGACGAAGTGATGGCGCTCATGCGCCGCTTCTCGAAGTAAGGAAGGCGAGCTATGACCCGGCAAGAGACGATTCAGCAGAAGACGACCCAGCAAGAACCGATCCGGCAAGAGCTGCCGCAGCCCAACGGCGAAGCGCCTCGCGCCAACCTGCGCCTGGCTATCGACGGCATGCACTGCGCGAACTGCGCGGCCAACATCGAGAAGCACTACCGCGCCACGCCTGGGGTGGTCGACGTGGCGGTGAACCTGGCGAACAACACCGGGCGCGTGGTGTTCGATCCGGCCCAGGCCAGCGTGGACGACATGCTCGCCGTCTTCGACAACCTGGCCTTCACGGCCGAGATCATCCCCGATGACGCGCCCTTGGTGGACGAGAGGCGCCGCGCCCGCGAGGCCGTCCGGGCCAAGCGGGACCGCAAGGTGTTCGGCGCGGCCGCCGTGCTCACGGTGATCATCGTGGCCATCGGCATGATTCCCGGCTGGCACATGGGGGTGGGCAGCGCCCTGGCCGGTCTGTTCGTGGCCGATCCCACCCATGTGCAGGCCATGTTCGCGGCGAATCTCCTGTTGTTGGCGCTCACGGCCCCCGTGCAGTTCGGCTGCGGCGCGCGGTTCTACAAGGGCGCCTGGGGCTCGCTCAAGGGCGGCTCGGCGAACATGGACGTGCTGGTGGCGCTCGGTACTTCCATCGCGTTTCTGTTCTCGCTGTGGATCACGTTTCTGCCGGTGGTCACGGGGGACTGGGAAAGCCATGCGGCGCTCGCCATCAACGATGGCATGCCCTATTTCGAGACCTGCGCCATGCTCGTCACCTTCGTGCTGTTCGGCAAGATGCTGGAAAGCCGCGCCAAGGGCGCCACGAACCAGGCCATCGAGTCGCTCATGAACCTGACGCCGCCCACGGCTCGGGTGGTGCGCGGCGGCGAGGAGCGCGAGGTACCGTTGGCCCAGGTGGTGGCCGGCGACACCGTGCGCGTGCGGCCGGGCGAGAAGATGCCGGTGGACGGCGTGGTGGTGGAAGGCGCCACGGAAGCGGACGAGTCCATGCTCACCGGTGAGACGCTGCCCGTGGTGAAAGCCGCAGGCGACGCGGTGACCGGCGGTACCCAGAACACTACCGGCTCCGTGACCGTGCGCGCCCTGCGCGTGGGCGCCGATTCCACGCTGGCCCGTATCGTGCGCGCCGTGGAGGACGCCCAGGGCACCAAGGCTCCCATCCAGCGCATCGCCGACCGCATTGCGGCGGTGTTCGTGCCCGCCATCCTGCTGATCGCGCTCGTCGTGTTCTGCGTATGGTTCTTCCTCGTGCCGGCCGGCCCCGACGGGCGCCTGGTGCAGGCGCTCATGCCGGCCATCGCCGTCATCTGCGTGGCCTGCCCCTGCGCGCTGGGCCTAGCGACCCCCACGGCGCTCACCGTGGGCATGGGGAAGGGCGCCCAGCTCGGCGTGCTCATCAAGGACGGCACGGTGTTGGAGACCATGGGCAACCTGTCGGCGGCCGTTTTCGACAAGACGGGCACCCTCACCCAGGGCGAGCCGGCCGTGGTGGCCTGCGACGTTCCCGATGACGCCCTGCGCCTGGCCGCCGCCCTGGAGGAAAAAAGCGAGCACCCCCTGGCCCGCGCCGTCGTGACCTATGCGGCCGAGCGCGGCCTGGTGCCGCTGCCGGCGGCCGCCTCCTTCGAGGCCGTGGTCGGCGAGGGCGTGCGCGGTGTCGTGGAGGGCCGCGAGGTGTTCGTGGGCGTCGGGAAGGTCGCCGGCGACGGGGCGGGGGCTGCAGGCTCGCTTGTGTCCGTCGACGGCGTGCCCGTGGGCCGCATCCAGTTCCGCGACGAGCCCAAGCCGGACGCGGCGGCCACGGTGCGCGAGCTGTCCCGCGATTTCTCCGTGACCTCTTACATGGTGACCGGCGACGCGGCGCCCACGGCCCGGACCATCGCCGAGGAGGTGGGCATCGCGCCCGACCACGTGTTCGCCGGCGTGAAGCCGCTGGAAAAGGCCGATTGCGTGCGGGCCGTGCGGGGCGCTGCCGACGTCGCCATGCTCGGCAAGGCCGCTGGTGAGGCCTGCGACGCCGAGAAGGACGACGAGCGCATTTTGGAAATGGAGGCGGCCGACCCGGCCTTCATAGCCGCCTCTGACCCCGACATGGGCGCTCCCGCCGAGCCTGTGCCCCTCGAGTCCCCGGCGGAGGCCGCCCAAGATGCGGCTGCCGGCGCGAAGACCGTCGTGGCCTTCGTAGGCGACGGCATCAACGACGCCCCGGCGCTGGCTGCCGCCGACGTCGGCGTGGCGCTGGCCTCGGGCACCGATGTGGCCCTGGATGCCGGTTCTGTGGTGCTCATGCGCAACCGCCTGTCCGACCTCATCGTGGCCCTGCGCCTGTCGAAGGCCACCATGCGCAAGATCAAGCAGAACCTGTTCTGGGCGCTCATCTACAACTGCATCATGATCCCGCTGGCCGCCGTGGGCATCCTCGCCCCGGCCCTCGCCGGCGCCGCCATGGCCCTCTCCAGCGTCAGCGTCGTCAGCAACTCCCTTTTGCTGAAGCGATTCAAGTAAGGGGAGCGGGCGTGAAGCCGGGAGGGATACCCGCGCAAAACGCGAGGTGAGGGCCGGGCCATCGTGTCATAGGGGCGCCCCTCGCAAGATGCGGGCGCCCCTTCTGGCAAGTTTTCCGAGTTTTTCGACATGCTCGGTTCGCGCCAAAGCCTCTCGTGGCGTTTCAGCTGTCTTGATCTAGCGATATTCGCTATATGAGGCAGGAATTCCGCCTCGGGCGCCTTTGTCGCCGGCCCTTCGCGTCGAAAAGCGCGAAAAACTTGCCAAATTCGGCCGAATCTCTCTGCGCAGTCTTAGGTCTATCCCTCCATCCGGAAGCGCCAAGCGCAGTTGCAGGTGTCGTCGGCGATGGCGGGGTAGCAGCTTACGCACTCGCACTGAATGCGATCATCCAGGCCAGCGGCAAAGCCGGCGTATTCCAACTCGCCGACGCTTTTGCAGGGATGAAAGTCCATGCCCTTGCGCTTGCGGGCGTTTTGCACGCGGCAGTCGGTGATGCGGAAGGCGAGCGAGCCGTCGTCTTCCCAGCGAATCTCCCATTCGTTCGCAAGTGAGGTGCAGCGCAAAGGCAGCGCCTCGGCGAGTCCCTCGAGACCGCAGCTATCCGAAAGGCCGAGTAGCTTCTTCAGGCGCCGGGCCTCGCTGGGCACGAAGCGTCGCCAGGCCGTGCGGTCGTGCTCCATGGCCGCGTCCATGCCCTGCTCGCGTTCCAGCGACTGGAACCACGTGCCGTCCAGCGCGATGAGGTCCTTTGCAGTGATTTCCAAAAGTTCGATGAGCTCTTCGCGGGTCAGTGCATCCAATCCTTGGGCCATGGTCGTTCCTTTCCCTCGCGTCGACCTGCTCGATTATAGGCTTCTTGCGCTATACTAGGCCAATCGGAAATGAGCGCCGTGGGGCGCGCGAATGGCTATAGAAGGGCGTTGCATGGAAACTGCTGCGATTATTTTGGCCGCGGGGGCCGGTACCCGTATGAAGTCGAAGAAGCCGAAGGTGGTTCACGAGGTGCTGGGCCGCCCGCTCGTGCGGTGGGTCGTGGAAGCGGCCAAGGAGGCGGGCGCCGATAGGGTCGTCACCGTGGTGGGGCATATGCGCGACCAGGTGATCCCTTTGGTGGAAGGCGATACCGAGATCGTCGTGCAGGAGGCCCAGCGCGGCACGGCCGACGCGGTGCTGGCCGCCGCCGATGCCCTGGCCGGCTTCGACGGCGCCGTCGTGGTGCTCTCCGGCGACTCCCCGCTCATTCAGCCCGAGACCATTCGCCAGATGGCGGCTCTGCGCGAGGAGCACAACGCGGCGGTCATCGTGCTCACTATGGAGCTTGAAAACCCCTTCGGCTACGGCCGCATCGTGCGCGATGGCGCCGGGGAGGTGGCCCGCATCGTCGAGCAGAAGGACGCGAGCCCCGAGGAAGCGGCCATCACCGAGTGCAACTCCGGCGTCTACTGTTTCGACGCCCGCGCCCTTTTCGACGCGCTTTCCCAGGTGAACTCCGACAACGCCCAGGGCGAGTTCTACCTCACCGACGTGCTGGCCATCAGCCGCGCCGCCGGGCGGCCCGTGCTCGCCTATAAGACGAGCGATGCGGAGCAGTGCCTGGGCGTGAACTCCCGCGGTCAGCTGGCCGAGGCGACCCGCGTCATGCAGCGGCGCATCAACGACGCGCACATGGCCGCCGGCGTCACGATGTGGGATCCGGCCACGGCCTACATCGGCCCCGAGGTGGAGATCGCCCCCGACGTGGAGCTTCTGCCCAACGTCATGCTGCTGGGGAAGACGACGATCGGCGAGGACAGCGTCGTGGGCCCCGACAGCCGCCTGACCGACACGCGCGTCGGTCGCGGCTGCCGCATCGACGAGACCGTGGCGGTGGAGGCGCTCATCGACGACGGCGCCACCTGCGGCCCGCGCGCCTATCTGCGTCCGGCGGCGCACTTGTGCGAGGGCGCCAAGGCCGGCACCCATGTGGAGATCAAGAAATCCACCATCGGCAAGGGCTCGAAGGTGCCGCATCTGTCCTACATCGGCGACACCACCATGGGGGAGGGCGTGAACATCGGCGCCGGCTCCATCACCTGCAATTACGACGGCGCGAACAAGCACGCCACTATCATCGGGGACGGCGCCTTCATCGGCTCCGACACCATGATGGTGGCGCCCGTGACCATCGGCGCCGGTGCGCTTGTGGGCGCCGGCTCCACCATCACCAAGGACGTGACGCCGGGAGCGCTGGCCCTCGGGCGCGCCAGACAGCAGGAGATAGAAGGCTGGGTGGCGGCGCACCCCATCGAGAAGAAGAAATAGTCGGTCGGGCCGCTTCAGCCCGCACGAAGCGGCCCATCGTACTACAATAATCGAAGCTGAAAGACCCGTCGCAGAAGGGACGCACCCCATGACCGAGATGACCAAGCGCATGATCCTGTTCTCCGGCTCGGTGAATCCGGAGCTGGCCGAGGAGATCGCCAAGTATCTGAACGTGAACCTCGGCAACATCAAGCACGAGAAGTTCGCCAACGGCGAGATCTACGCCCGCTATCAGGAGTCCATCCGCGGCGCCGACGTGTTCCTCATCCAGTCGGTGTGCGCGAGCGAGACCTTCGACGTGAACGACGCCCTCATGGAGCTGCTCATCATGGCCGATGCCGCCAAGCGCGCAAGCGCCCGCTCCATCTCGGCGGTCATCGCGCACTACGGTTACGCCCGTCAGGACCGCAAGGCCGCCCCGCGCGAGCCCATCACGGCCAAGCTCGTGGCCGATCTGCTCGAGGTCTCCGGCATCGACAACATCATCACGGTGGATCTGCACCAGGACGCCATCCAGGGTTTCTTCGACATCCCCGTGAACCACATGACGGCCATGCCCATTTTCGTGGACTACTTCCGCAACAAGGGTTTCGATCCCGAGCGCTTGTGCGTGGTCTCGCCGGACGTGGGTCGCGCGAAGGCGGCGAAGAAGTTCTCCACGGCGCTCGATTGCGACATCGCCATCATGCACAAGGACCGCCCGAAGCACAACCAGGCCGAGATCACGGCGCTCATCGGCGATGTCACCGACAAGATCTGCATCCTTAACGACGACATGATCGACACCGGCGGATCCCTTGTGGCCGCGGCGGCCACGCTGAAGGCCAAGGGCGCCGCCGAGGTGTACGCCTGCGCTACCCACGGCCTGTTCTCCGGCCCGGCCTACGAGCGTTTGGAGAACTCCTGCATCGAGGAAGTGGTGGTCACCAACGCCGTGCCCGTGCCGCTGGCGCGCCAGACCGGCAAGATCAAGGTGCTCTCCATCGCGCCGCTGTTCGCGCAGACCATCGATGTTGTGTACAACAACGGCTCTATTGGGAAATTGTTCGAATAGCTGCTTGGCTGTCCGGCCCGAGTCCCCGGGGAGGAAGCCCGCGCTCAAACAGCATTGAGGCGCGGATCGCTTCGAGGGCTTCGGGCTCTCCCTTTTTGCACTTCAATGAACTGCGCGCGGGCCCCCTCCCCGGGGACTTGGGCCTACTCTTCCAAAGATGAATGACGGAAATAGGTGACAAGTTGTATATGATCGCGGGCCTGGGGAATCCGGGCGAGGAGTACGAGCACACGCGGCACAACGCCGGGTTCGATACGGTGGACGCGCTCGCCGACGAGCTGGGCGTGCGCTACTGGAAGAACGAGGGCGGGGCGCTCGTGGGGAAGGCGAGCTACCGCGGCCACGAGCTTCTACTTGTGAAGCCCCAGAGCTTCATGAACACCTCTGGCGGCCCGGTGAGCAAGCTCATGCGCGCCTATGGTGTGGCCCCCGACCATCTCATCGTCGTCCACGACGAGCTGGACATCGAGCCGGGCACCATCCGCGTGAAGTTCGGCGGCGGGCACGCCGGGCACAACGGGCTGCGCTCCATCTGCGACAAGCTGGGCACGCGCGACTGGTTCCGGGTGCGCATCGGCATCGGGCGGCCGCCGGGACGCAAGCCCGTGGTCGACTGGGTGCTCTCGCGCCCGCGCAGCAAGGACGACACCGAGGCTTTCGATCACGCGGTGTCCGAGGGTGCGGACGCGGTGCTGTGCCTCATCGACAACGGGCTGGAGAAGACCCAGCAGAAATTCAACTAGCTCGAATTCCAAGATCGAGCGTTATAATGGCGGAGGGGCGCGGTGCGTCCCTCCGTTCGTTTTGTAGCCACGTGCCAGATTTCGGGTGCCCGAGCGAAATCTCGAACGCCCTGTCATGCTGAAGGTACGGAGGTTTCCATGCATCTTTCCGAGAAGGGGCACACCTACGCCCTGTTCGCCATCGTTGTCATCACCTGCGCTTTGGGCTCGCTCACCCAAACGGTGATGAACTCCATGCTCACGGAAGTGTGCGACGACTTCGCCATCGATGCGGCGCAGGGGCAATGGGTCACGACCATCTACATGCTCACGATGGGGGTCACGGTGCCGGTGGTCACTTACCTTGCGCGCCGGTTCTCGTTGAAGCGCTTGGTGTACTTGGCGCTGGGCTTCTACCTGGCGGGTTCCGTGGCCGGTCTCTTCGCTCCGGTCTTCGCCGTGCTTATTGCGGCTCGGGTGCTGCAGGCCATCGCCACGGGCATTACACTGCCGCTCGTGCAGTCGGTGGCTATGACGCGTTTTCCTCGGGAGCGCACGGGCACGGCTATGGGCATCGGCGGTATCGCTATGGGGTTCGCGCCCAATATCGGGCCGCTTATCGGCGGTGCGCTCGCCGGCAGCTGGGGATGGCGCAGCTTCTACATCATACTTGCGGGCCTTCTCGCCGTGCTGTGGGTCGCCAACGCAGTTCTGGTGAAGAGCCACGGCGACCACGATACGCGCCCGGTGTTCGACTACCCGTCGTTCGTGCAGTCCACGCTGGGCTTCGGCGGCCTTCTGCTGGGAGCCTCTAACGCGGCCACGATGCCGCTGTCCGCCCCTTCGGTGTGGTTGCCGGCGCTTCTGGGTGCGGTGTTTATCGCGGTGTTCGTGCGGCGCCAGCGCGTGATCGCCCATCCGCTCATCTGCTTGGATATTTTCGCGTCGCGTCACTACCGGCCCGGGTTCGTGGCGCAGAACTGCCTGTTCGCGTCGTTCATGGGCATCACGCTCGTTCTGCCGCTGTTCATCCAAGGGCCCTGCCATATGACGGCACTGGATGCTGGCATCGCGTTCATCCCCGCCACGGTGGTGGCGCTGTTCGTGAACCCGTTGGCCGGCGTGCTGGTGGACAAGGTGGGCGCCCGGGCCGTGTGCATCACTTCCTCGGTCTTCCTCACGGTGGGAGCCGCCTCGTTCATGTTCGTGGGCCCAGGCACGCCGCTGTGGGTCCTCACGCTGCTGCAGGGTGTGCGCGCCGTGGGTGTGAGCGGGCTGGTGGGGCCGCTGAACTCCTATGGGTTGTCGGGCTTGAGCGGCGGCCTCGTCATGGACGGCAGCGCGTTCTTCGCCACGGCCCGTCAGGTGTGCGCCTCGCTGGGCACGGCACTTATGATGCTGATCGTCACCGTGGTGGGTGCGGCCGTAGCCGTCGCGGATCCGGCCGCTGCCGGCGCTGCTGCCGTCGACGGCGGGGCGAGCCTGTCCGCGCTGCCCTACCAGCTGGCTTTTGCCCTCTCCACGCTGTTCGCCGCCGCCGTGCTGGTGACGGCCCTTTGGAAGATACGCTGAGCAGAAAGCGAGTTTAACTCGCTGAAATGGCTTGAAAATGACGAAACATCGGTTTTGCGGCCCTTAAAAGTTAGAATAAACTAACCTTCATCTGCGGTTTTCCGAGACAAATCACTCCTTTTTCGCTGCGGTGGGTGCCGTTTTGCCGATGTTTCGTGATTTCCAAGCCATTTCGCCCGAGAAAGCACCGTTCTGGCCGATCTTTCGTGATTTCCAAGCCATTTTCCCCGGGACGGTATCAACCTGGCCGATGTTTCGTCATTTCCAAGCCATTTTGCTCCCGAAGGGCTTCAGTGCTCGTTTCGTTGAGGGGATGGAGCCGCTGGAAAGAGCCATGGTTTATAATCGATGGCGTATCGAATTGACTTGCGAAGCGTGCCTCGCGGCTTGGTGGAGGCGCGAGATGTGATAAACGAACGGGGCCGGCAATCCTGAGGTTGGGCGCGGTCTCCAATGTGAAAGGCGGCCTTCGTGGCGTTTCTTCTCGGTTGTGAAAAGGTGCGGGTGGAATTCCCCACGAAGACGGTGTTCGAGGGACTGTCCCTCGGGGTGGACGAGGGGGCCCGCATCGGTATTGTGGGCCAGAACGGCGATGGCAAGTCCACGCTTCTGCGAGTGCTCTCCGGCGACGTGGAAGTGGACGACGGCCGCGTCATCCGCACCCGCGGCGTGTCGGTGGGCATGCTCGGCCAGAGCGACGACTTACGCGATGGGGACACCGTTGAACGGGCCGTCGTGGGGGACCGTCCCGAATACGAATGGGCCGGCGACCCTCGGGTTCGCGCCATCATCGCGGGGCTGCTCGAGGATGTGGATTGGAACGCGACAGTGGGCACCCTTTCGGGCGGCCAGCGGCGACGGGTCGATCTGGCCCGGCTGCTCATCGGTGACTGGGACGTGCTCATGCTGGACGAGCCCACCAACCACCTGGACGTGCGCGCCATCACCTGGCTCGCCGAGCACCTGAAGACCCGCTGGCGCCGCGGGGCAGGGGCGCTGCTCGTGGTGACCCACGACCGTTGGTTTCTCGACGAGGTCTGCGAGGCGATGTGGGAGGTGCACGGCCGCCGTGTCTGGCCCTTCGAGGGAGGCTTTTCCGCTTACATCATGCAGCGGGTGGAGCGGGATCGCCTGGAGGCTCTGGCCGAGCAGAAGCGCCAGAACGCCCTGCGCCGCGAGCTGGCGTGGCTATCCCGCGGCGCCCGCGCCCGGGCCACCAAGCCCAAGTTCCACGTGGCCGCCGCCCAGGCGCTCATTGCCGACGTGCCGCCCTTGCGCAACGAGCTGGAGCTCAAGCGCATGGCCATGGCGCGCCTCGGCAAGCAGGTGGTCGATCTGAAAGGCGCATCGCTGCGCTTCGGGAACCGCGTCATCTTGGACGATGTCGACTGGATCATCGGCCCCGGCGATCGCTACGGCATCGTGGGCGCCAACGGCATCGGCAAGACGACGCTTCTGCGCATCATCCAAGGGCTGCAGCCGCTCGATTCCGGGCGCGTGAAAATCGGCCAGACCGTGCGTTTCGCCGTGCTGTCGCAGCATTTGGACGAGCTGCGCAAGCTCGGCGACGACCGCGTGCGCCAGGTGATCTCGCGCTACTCGCGGCGCACGATGCTCGACGGCAAGGAGATGACACCGGGGCAGCTGCTCGAACGGCTCGGGTTCACCAAAGATGACCAGAACGAGCCGGTGTGCGACCTGTCCGGTGGCCAGAAGCGTCGGTTGGCGCTCATGCTCATCTTGCTGGACGAGCCCAACGTGCTCATCTTGGACGAGCCGGGAAACGACTTGGACACCGACATGCTGGCGGCGGTGGAGAGCCTGCTCGATGGCTGGCCCGGCACGCTTCTGCTCGTCACTCACGACCGCTACCTCATGGAGCGCGTGACCGACCACCAGTTCGCGCTCATCGACGGCAAGGTGCGCCACCTGCCCGGCGGCGTCGACGAGTACCTGAAGCTCGCGGAGGAAGCCGACCGTGAAGCGGCGAAAAACACTGAGGGCGGCCGCGGGGATGGCTCTGGAACTCGTCCTGGAAACGGCATCGCAAACCGTCCTGGTTCCTCCGTCGGGGGCGACCTTGGTCGCCCCTCGCCCGCGGCGTCCAATGATTCCGGGAATGCGGCCGCCCCTTCCACCCCTGCCCTCTCCGGCGGCGAGCAGCGCGCCCTGCGCAAGCTCATGGCTTCCAACGAGAAGAAGATCGAGACCTTAAAGGGCAAGATCGAGAAGAAGCAGCTGGAAATGGCTGCCGCCGACCAGTCCGACTACCTGGTGCTCACCGCCATGCAAGAGGAGATCGCCGACTTCGAGGCTCAGATAGAATCCCTCGAGCTGGAATGGTTCGAAGCCGCCGAGAAACTGGGGGAGTAGTGGCCGCGTACAAGACCATAGCCGCTCCCGCCGAGGCGGAGATCGTCGAGAAGAAGAGCCGCTTCATCGGGCAGATCGCGCCGGTGTCCACCGAGGAAGAGGCGCTCGCGTTCATCGCTGAGGTGAAGGCGGCCCACCGCATGGCGCGTCACAACGTGTATGCCTATGTGCTGCGGGGCGGGCGCGTGCGCTACACCGACGACGGGGAGCCGGCCAAGACGGCGGGCATGCCCACCCTCGAGGCCATTCAGCATGCGGGCTTGGAAGATGTGGCGGTGGTGGTCACCCGCTACTTCGGCGGCATTCTGCTCGGCACCGGCGGCCTGGTGCGCGCTTACACCGACGCCACGAAAGCGGCCATCGAAGCGGCGGACATCGTCACGGTGTCGGTCTGCGTCGACATCGTTCTGGAAGTTCCCTACGGTCTGTACGAGCAGCTGTGCCGGGTGGCCGAGGGCTGCGGCGCGAAGCTTGCCGAGAGCGACTTCGCCGAGAACGTCCTGCTCACCTTCCGCATGCTCGACGGCACCCAGGCCTCCTTCCTGGAAAAGCTCACCGAGCTCACCCGCGGCCAAAGTGAAATCATCGTGACGGAGCCCTTCGACGCGGCGTTCTAAGGGGCGCGCCTGTGCTATAATCGCTCTTGCCTAAAGAAGGGCGCCCCAAACGGAACGCCCTTCGGCGAGGGTGCCTAATCCTCGTCATTTTGCGAGGGGTTCCCGCCGTTATTCGGCGGGTTCTCTCTTATTTGGGCCAAAATGGCCACAATTAAGGAGGCCACCCCAAGCAAGACTTGGACTAAGGCCAGCGTATCGCTCATCTGCATCACCCCCTTTCCTAGCTAGCATCGTGGTGGGGTGAATGCAGAGGGCGTATGCTCCCTGCGAGGTTGATTATAGCATACAAATGTTCGTAGATTGGTGAGAATTCGACATGTACGGATTGAAGACGGAGAGCTCGTTCGATGCCTCTCATTTTCTGACCGATTACCACGGGAAGTGCGAGAACTTGCACGGGCACCGCTGGCGCGTGGTGGCCTATCTGGAGGTGGAGCACCTGCAGAAGGAGGGCACCTGCAAGGACATGGTGGTAGACTTCGGCGAGTTCAAAGCCGAGCTGCGCGCGCTGACCGAGCGGCTCGACCACCATTTCATCGTGGAGGAGGGCTCCCTTGCCCCCGACACCCTGACGTGCCTCGAGCGTGAGGGCTTCGCCCTGTTCATCGTGCCCTTCCGCACCACGGCGGAGAACCTCGCGAAGTGGTTCTTCGACGCGCTCGCTGAACGCGGGTTGCCCGTGGCTCAGGTGGAGGTCTACGAGACCCCCAACAACTGCGCCTACTACCGGGAGCAGCGATAGCCCATGGTGCCCGAGGAAGAGAACGACGGCCTGCTGGATGCTGAGCGGCATCAGGCGCGCCATACCATTGCTCCCCGTGCTCAGCTGTTCCCCGTGGCGGAGAAGTTCGTGTCCGTGAACGGGGAGGGCCTGGCGGCGGGGCGGCCGGCCGCTTTCATCCGGTTCGCCGGCTGCAACATGTGGTGCACCTACTGCGACACCCGCTGGGCGAACCATCCGCTGGTGGAAGTGGAGGGCTGGAGCGTGCCCGACCTCGCGGCCTGGGTGGCCGAGACCGGCGTGTCGTGCGTGACGCTCACTGGCGGCGAGCCGCTTTTGCAGCCCTACCTGCCCGATTTGGTGCAGACTCTGCTCGCAGTGGACGACCCGCGCCCCTTGCGCGTGGAAATCGAGACCAATGGCTCGCGCGACTTGAGTCCCATGGCGCATCTGCGTGAGGCCTGCGTCGAGGCGGGGCTGCCCGGCAGCCTGCATTTCACGGTGGATTGGAAGACGCCCACGGCCGGCGAGGCGGTGTCCGCCGCCATGCGCCGCGAGAACTATGAGCTGCTGGATACGCGCGATGCCGTGAAGTTCGTCGTGGGCACCGAGGATGATCTGGCCTTCATGGAGTGCTGCGCCGACGAGGCGGGCCTGTGGGATCGCTGCGCGGTGCTGGTGAGCCCGGTATGGGGCGCTATCGAGCCGGCGGAAATCGCCGCCTACCTCATCGATCACGGCCTCGACCGCGCCCGTTTGCAGTTGCAGCTGCACAAGATCATCTGGCCCGACGAGACGCGCGGGGTTTAAGGATTTGGAAGGATAGGAACCATGACCAACAACAAAGCCCTGGTGCTGTGCTCCGGCGGCGTGGATTCCACGACGCTTTTGGCGCGGGCTGTGAACAAGTACGGAGCGGAAAACGTGTATGCGCTTTCCATCAGCTACGGGCAGAAGCACGTTCGCGAGATTGAGGCGGCCCGCGCCGTGGCGGCCCATTACGGTGTGCAGCAGCGCTTCCTCGACCTGGGTGCCATCTTCGCCGACAGCGACTGCTCGCTTCTGGCCCATTCCGATGCAGCCATCCCCGAGTCCAGCTACGCCGATCAGCAGGCCGAAGGCGACGGCGGCCCGGTGAGCACCTACGTGCCCTTCCGCAACGGGCTCTTCCTCTCCTCGGCGGCCTCCATGGCCCTCTCGCTCGGCTGCTCGACGGTCTATTACGGCGCCCACCACGACGACTGGGCCGGCAACGCCTACCCCGATTGCTCGCTGGAGTTCGTGGAGGCCATGAATCGCGCCATCGTGGAGGGTACCGGCGGCGAGCTGTGCTTGGAAGCTCCGTTCGTCACCTGGTCGAAGGCCGACATCGTGCGCGAGGGGCTGGCCCTTGGCGTGCCCTACGAACTGACCTGGTCGTGCTACGAAGGGGGAGAGGCGCCCTGCGGCCGTTGCGCCACCTGCCTCGACCGCGCCGCCGCCTTCGCCGCCAACGGCGTCGAAGATCCGGCTATGAGATAATCAAGCAGAGTTGAGTGTAGCGGGATGTGGGGTATTGCTCACCAAGCGAGTTCCGAGAGCGTTCGAAACAGGCCTAAACGTCCTGTTTCGCCGAGCGAGGACTGTCTGAGCGACTGAGCGGTACCCCGCAGCCCGCCCCCAAGGAGTTGCTAAAGAAGAGGAGCTGGGAATGAAACCAATGGACATGGCTGAAGCGCTGTTTGGCAGCGACGATGATGCAATCGGGAAGCCCGAGGGATCGGTGGATACTTCGGCTATGGCCGCCATCGCGGCCCATCTGGCTCGCGAGGATGCCGGCCCCGCGCCAGCGACTGCTCCCGCCGCTGCCTCGGCTGGCCGCGATGAGAATGAGACTCGCGCCGGCGGCGTCACCCTGCTCGGCAACCAGCATACCCAGTACCCGACCGACTACGACCCGTCGGTACTGGAGACCTTCGAGAACAAGCACCCGGGAAACGACTACTTCGTGAAGTTCAACTGCCCCGAGTTCACGAGCCTGTGCCCCATCACCGGCCAGCCCGACTTCGCCACCATCTACATCTCCTACGTGCCCGATGTGCGCATGGTGGAGAGCAAGTCGCTCAAGCTGTACCTGTTCAGCTTCCGCAACCACGGCGACTTCCACGAGGACTGCATGAACATCATCATGAAGGACCTCATCGCGCTCATGGATCCGAAGTACATCGAGGTCTGGGGCAAGTTCACCCCGCGCGGCGGCATCTCCATCGACCCATACTGCAACTATGGACGCCCCGGCACCCGCTGGGAGGAAGTGGCCTGGACGCGCCTGTCCCAGCACGACCTATACCCCGAGAAAGTGGACAACCGCTAGGCGCTGTGCGACTCGCTGCCGAGCGTCGATTGACGGCTTGCGATGAGCTGCCCGGGCGGTGCCGTGGGAAATTGCCGCGCCGCCGTCGTGCTGCGGTGACAGAATGCGAGCTTTATGCGAAAATACCTTCCGAACTACGAAGAAGAACGCACGTAAGGTAGCTAGCACATTATGACCGCCCAATTCAGCATCCGGGAGGCCGATCCGCAGATCGTCGCGCGTCTGGCGCACGACCTCGGTCTGCCCCGCTTCATCGCGACGACCCTCGTGGCCCGCGGCATCACCACGGTGCGGGCCGCCAAGCGCTTTTTGAATCCCTCGCTGGACCGCGACTGGCGCAACCCCCTGGAAATCCCGGGGCTGGCGGAAGTGGCCGACGGACTCATCAACGCCATCCGCGAGAAGAAGCGCATCGTCGTGTTCGGCGACTTCGATTTGGACGGCATCTCCGCTACCACCGTGCTCACCCGGGGCCTACGGGCTCTCGGCGCCTGCGCCTTCCCCTTCATTCCCCGTCGCTTCGAGGAGGGCTACGGCATCACCGCCGCTGCCTTCGAGCGCGCCCGGGCCTTAGAGCCGGACGTCATCGTCACCGTGGATTGCGGCATTGCCTGCAAGAGCGAGGTGGCCGACATCCTGAAGGCAGGGGTGGAGGTCTACATCACCGACCACCACGAGGCGGCCGACCTTGTGCCCGAGGGCGTTCCCGTGGCCGATCCGAAGATGGCCGATGATTGCCCCAGCGCTATCCTCGCCGGCGTGGGCGTGGCCTTAAAGCTCGTGCAGGTGCTCGGCAGCCGCCTGGGCTTTCCGCATTTGTGGCGCAGCTACACCGACTTCGCCACCTTGGGCACCGTGGCCGACCTCATGCCCATGCGCGACGAGAACCGGGCCCTTGTGGCCGACGGCCTCACTCGCATGAACACCAATCCGCGCCCCTGCATCGCCGCGCTTCTGGCCACCACGGGCCAGGCCGGCAAACCGCTTTCGGCCACGAACCTGTCGTTCTCCCTCATCCCGCGCCTGAACGCCGCCGGGCGCATGGGCAATGCCGATTTGGCGCTTGATCTGCTCATGTGCGACAACTACGGCGAGTGTTGCGCCATGGCCGAGGCCCTGGAGGACGTGAACAACCAGCGGCGCGCCATCGAGGCGGAGTTGTCGGACATCGCGAAGGAGCAGGCCGGCAGGATCTACCACGGCCAGCGGGCGCTTGTCGTGGCCGGCGAGGGCTGGCACGAGGGCGTGAAGGGTATCGTGGCTTCCCGCCTCGTGAACACCTACGGGGTGCCGGCGCTCCTGTTCACCATCGACGGCGACGAGGCCCGCGGTTCGGGGCGCTCCGTGGGCAACGTGAATCTCTTCGAGGCGGTGGAGTCGATCTCGTATCTCACGAAGCGCTTCGGGGGCCATGGGGCGGCCGTGGGCGTCACCATCCCCACCAAAAATTTGAAGGCCTTCGCTCAGCGCCTCGACGCCTATATGCAGAAGCTGCCGGAGGCGGCCTTCCATCCGCTGACCGAGGTGGACGCGCTCGTGAGCCTGGACGAGCTAACGCTCGAATCCGTGGCGCTCGTGGAGCGGCTCGCCCCCTTCGGCCAGGAGAACCCCCAGCCCACCTTCCTCGCGCGGAACGTGACGCTCGTGAACACCCGGGCCGTGGGCCAGACCAAGGACCATTTCGCCTGCACGCTGACGAACGGGCGCGCATCGGTGGCCGGCATCATGTTCCACTGCGCGGCCATCGACGCGCTGCTCGTGAACGACGCGGTGGTGGACGCCGCCTTCACGGTGCAGATCGACGAATGGCGCGGCCGCCGCTCGGTGAAGGCCATGCTGGAAACCGTGGCCCCGGCGCGCAGCTGCTGCGCTTTGGAGGCCTGTCTTGACCCGGACGCCGTGTCGTTCACCGCCGATCTGTTCGCCGAGGCGGAAGGGGAACCCGACCTTGCGGCCGCCGACGAGGCGCCCGAGCCGGCGCTGCCCGACTTGGCCCCCCGCCGCGCCCAGTGGGAGGAGACGGCCCGGCGCGATCCGGACGGCTTGGAGGCGGCCATTGTGAAGGCCATCATCGGCGACCGCCCGCTGCATCCGGCCCAGCGAGAGATTCTCGATCGACTGCGGGCGGGGAAGTCCACCTTCGCCGTCATGGCCACGGGACGCGGCAAGTCGCTGTGCTTCCAAACCTATGCCGCCTTCCGCGCGCTGACCGACCATGCCGCGAGCCTGTTCATCTACCCCTTGCGGGCACTCATCGCCGACCAGGTGTTCCATCTGCGGACGAGCCTCGAACGCTTCGGTATCGCGAGCGCCGTCATTACCGGCGAGTCGACGCCCGAGGAGCGCGCGGCGGTGTACGCGGGGCTTGCCGACGGGAGCCTCGATATCGTGCTCACCACGCCGGAGTACCTCATGTTCCACACCGACGAGCTGGCGGCCTCGGGGCGCGTCGGGTTCGTCGTCGTGGACGAAGCGCACCACATCGGCCAGGCCAAGGCCGGCCAGCGCGTGGCCTACACCCAGCTCGACCGGGCGCTGACCCGGCTCGGAGACCCCGTGGTGCTCGCGGTGACCGCCACGGCCAACGACGCCGTGGCCGACGACATCGATGCGGTACTGCCCATTCAGGACTCGGTCATCGACGAGACGGCTCGCGACAACCTGTACCTGGACGACCAGCGAAACATCCCGCACCGCGACGACTATTTGGCCTCCCTGGTGGCCACGGGCGAGAAGACCGTCATCTATGTGAACTCCCGCGAGCATTCCGTGGCGCTCGCGCGCATGCTGCGCCGGCGGGTGCCGCAGCTCGCCTGCATGATCGGCTTCTACAACGCGGGGCTCTCCCGCGACGAGCGCAAGCGCATCGAGGAGCTGTTCCGTCGCGACGACTTGAAGGTGCTCGTGGCCACCTCGGCCTTCGGGGAAGGGGTCGATATCCCCAACATCCGGCACGTGGTGCTGTATCATCTGCCCTTCAGCGACGTGGAGTTCAACCAGATGAGCGGCCGGGCCGGGCGCGATGGGAAGCCGGCGTGGGTGCATCTGCTCTACGGGCGCGGGGACGCCTCCATCAACGAGCGCATCTTGGCCGACACCACGCCGGACCATGACGTCATGGCCCAGGTGTACCGCAAGCTGCGCTCGCTGCAGCGCAACACCCCCGACGACTACTTCTGCGTGGCCGACGCCGATTTGGCCGAGGCTGCCTCCGATGCCTTCCGCGCCGTGAGCCCCACCTCCGCCGCCTGCGGTCTGGCCGTGTTCCGCGAGCTCGGGCTCATCGAGACGCGCACCGTCTACGAGGGCGGGCGTCCGCGGCTGTGGGTGCGGGTGCGCGAGGGGGCGTCGAAGGTGGAGCTCACCGATTCGGTGCGCTACCGCGAGGGCATCGACGAGCGCACGCTGTTCGGCGGCTTCTGCCGCTGGGCGCTGGGCACCGACGGGCCGACGCTCACGGTGCGCCTTTCCCATCCCATCATGCCGAAAAACCGGCCGGGCCAGGGACATTAACCAGTAACGATCCGCGGATGCGTCCGCGTTAAGGAGAAGGGAGGCGCCCGTGAGCGTCGAGAGAGACGATTCCGTCCGCGCCGCGGCCGATGCCGTCAGCGCCGGGAAGGCCACCAAGGCGACGGTGGACGCGCTTTTGGGCCGTCCGCATCCCACGGCCGATTCGGCCATCGAGCGCGGGCCCGCCACGCCCGAGGACCGCTTCGCCGAACTCGCGCGCCTGACGAGCGCGTACATGGACGCGCCGGAGGAGGCCATGCTGCGCCGTGCCTTCGAGTTTGCCCGCGCCGCTCACGCGGGCCAGTGCCGCAAGTCCGGCGAGCCGTTCATCATCCATCCCATCGAGGTGGGCATCATCCTGGCCGATCTGCGCATGGACGCCGAGACCATCACGGCGGCGCTGCTCCACGACACCGTGGAGGACACGAAGGTGACCGCCGAGGAAGTGGAGCGCACCTTCAACCCGCAGGTGCGGGCGCTGGTGGAAGGCGTCACCAAGATCACCCGCATCGAGGTGGAATCCCTCACCGACGAGCAGGCGGCCACGATCCGCAAGATGTTTGTGGCCATGTCCAAGGACATCCGCGTCATCGTCATCAAGCTGGCCGACCGCCTGCACAACATGCGCACACTGGCGGCCCTGCGCGAGGACCGGCGCATCTTCAAGTCCCGCGAGACGCTGGAGATCTACGCCCCCATCGCCCATCGCCTCGGCATCAATTCCATCAAGTGGGAGCTGGAGGACCTCTCCTTCTTCTACCTGGAGCCCAACAAGTACAAGCAGGTCTCCCGCATGGTGACCGAGTCCCGCGCCGAGCGCGAGAAGTACCTGGCCGACGTCATCGCCGTGCTCCACGAGGAGATGGGGAAGGTGGGGATTTCGGCCCAGATCATGGGGCGTCCGAAGCATCTGTACTCCATCTACCAGAAGATGACGAAGAAGGGTAAGGGCTTCTCGGAGATTTACGACCTCATCGCCGTGCGCATCA
This sequence comes from Adlercreutzia sp. CNCM I-6207, assembly GCF_977072305.1. Lineage (NCBI taxonomy): Bacteria > Bacillati > Actinomycetota > Coriobacteriia > Eggerthellales > Eggerthellaceae > Adlercreutzia > Adlercreutzia sp. CNCM I-6207. The sequence continues at coordinate 22,365 of NZ_CDRVLZ010000013.1, read as the reverse complement.
TCACCAGCTCGGTGAAGGACTGCTACTCGGCCCTGGGCGCGGTGCACACCTTGTGGCACCCCATGCCCGGCCGCTTCAAAGACTACATCGCCATGCCGAAGTTCAACATGTACCAGTCGCTGCACACGACGGTCATGGGGCCAGCGGGGCGTCCCTTGGAGGTGCAGATCCGCACCGAGGAGATGCACCGCAATTCCGAGTACGGCGTGGCGGCCCACTGGCGCTACAAGGAGACCGGCGCCTCGCGCCCCGGCGCCGCCGACAACCTGGACGCCCAGCTGGCGTGGCTGCGCCAGATGGTGGACTGGCAGGACGAGACCGAGGACTCCCGCGAGTTCTTGAAATCGCTGAAGATGGACCTCGACGACACGGAGGTCTTCGTGTTCACGCCGAAGGGCGAGGTCATGAGCTTGCGCGCCGGTTCCACGCCGGTGGACTTCGCCTACGCCATCCACACCGAGGTGGGCAACCACTGCGTGGGCGCCAAGGTGAACGGCTCCATCGTGCCTCTGTCCTACCAGCTGCAGGTGGGCGACCGCGTGGAGGTGCTCACCCAGAAGAGCGCGAGCCCCTCCCGCGACTGGCTGAACATCGTGAAGACGCCCTCGGCCCGCAGCAAGATCCGCTCCTACTTCTCGAAGATCACCCGCTCCGACGACATGCAGATGGGCCGCGACATGCTCGTGCGCGAGATGCGCAAGCACGGGCTGGGGCTATCCAGCGCCCAGTCGATGCGGGCGCTGAAGCTGGTGGCCGAGGCGCTCGGCTTCAAAGACCCCGATGAGATGTACGTGCACATCGGCACGGGCAAGGAGAAGGCCCAGCACGTCACAAACCGCCTGCTGAAGATCCTGGTGGACAAGGGCAACGAGGAGGCGGAGAAGCCCACGGTGGGCACATCGGCCTCCTCCACGGGCATCATGGCCCCCATGCTCACGTCCGTGAAGCGCCCGAAGAAGCACGAGACCCACTCGTCCCAGGGCATCGTGGTGAAGGGCGTCGACGACGTGCTCGTGCGCCTGTCGCGCTGCTGCAACCCCGTGCCCGGCGACGACATCTTGGGGTTTGTGACCCGCGGCCGCGGCGTGTCGGTGCACCGGGCCGACTGCCCCAATGCGCTCGACTTGAAACGGCATCCCGAGCGCATCATCGAGGTGGAATGGGAGGGGACGCCCACGGCGGCCACCTACCAGGTGGAGATCTATATCGAGGCGCTCGACCGCATGAACCTGCTTCTGGACGTGACGCGCGTCATTTCCGAGATGGGCGCCAACGTGCTGTCCTGCAACACCACCACCCACCGCGATGGCATGGTGGAGATGCGCTTCCTCTTCCAGCTGTCCGACTTGGCGGTTATCGAGCGCATGACAAAGCGCCTGTCCGCCATCGACGGCGTCTTCGATGCCCGTAGAATGATGCCCCAAGGATCAAGTAAGAAAGGTTGAGAAATGGCGACGGATTTGTATGAGATAAGTGGATTGTGCGTCGATGTCGAGTATATGGTCATGGGCGTGCTCGCCAACAACGTGTACATCGTATCCGACGGCGAGGGCACTATGGTGGTGGATCCGAGCTGCTCGGTCGACAAGATTCTCGCGGCCCTGGGTGACCGCAAGCTGGACGCCATCGTGCTCACCCACTCCCACTTCGACCACACCGGCGCCGCCGCCGAGCTGCGCGAGGCCACGGGTGCGCCCGTCATCGCCTCGGCCGTAGACGCGCCGCTTATCGAGGAGCCTCGCGACGAGGATCTCTCAACCCGCGGCGTTCCCTGCCCCGTGGATCGCACGGTTGCCCACGGCGATGTCGTGGAAGTGGGGAACATGAAGTGGAAGGTCATCGCGACGCCCGGCCACACCCCCGGTTCCATTTGCCTGTTCGATATCCCGCAGTTCGGCAACCATCCCAAGGGGCTGCCGGTGCTCATCTCGGGCGACACGCTGTTCGCCGGCACCGTCGGCCGCACCGATTTCGCAGGTGGATCGATGGCCGACATGCGCGCTTCCTTGAAGAAGCTCGCGGCCCTGCCCGATGACACGGCGGTCCTTCCCGGCCACAACAACCTCACCACCATCGGCGCCGAGCGCCGCCGCGTCTTCGCCCTCTACGGCGACCCCGAGTAGGCCCTGCAAAAGACGCCCCGCGGGAGGGGTGCGGGGCGTCGGGGGGAGGGCTATATAGGGGTGAGGAGAACGGAACGCGCTAGGCGGAGATCGCCACCACATCGGCCTCGGTGATGGGCGTGCTCGCCTCGAGCTTGCCGCCAGTGGCCGCCTGGATGCCGCAGATGCGACCGGTCATGATGCAGTGGCCGGCGGACATGCCGGCCTGGTACATTGACCAGTCGGGGGCGCCGCACAGCTGGCCGGCCGAGAAGCCGGTGACCCACAGGTTGGGGATGACCTCGCCGCCCACGCCACGGGTGGCCTGGTAATTCTCGTTCACGGTAGCGCCGGCGCACAGAGCCGAGACGCGCACGTGCTTGTGGATGCCCCAGTAAGGAGCTTTCTCGATCTTCTTCAGGTACTTGGCCTGCTTGCCGAAGTCGGCGTCGAAGCCAGCATCGCACAGCTCGTTGTAGCGCTCCACCGACTTCTTCAGGGCATCGGCAGGGATTCCCAGCTTGCCAGCCAGCTCGTCAAGGGTGTCGCAGCAGTAGGTGTCGATGAGCCCCTCGATGACATTGGCGCCGCTCTCGGGGGAGCGATCCATCTCAACGTCGGGCATGTAGTTTTGCATCTTCTCTTTCTCGGTGGGCTTGCCGCCCCACTCGGTCACCTGGGCAATGTAGTCGTCGTCGAAGATCTGGGAGTACCAGCCGGGTTTGGGCTGGTTGCGCAGCACGCAATTGATCTCCTCGAAGATGCAGTCCTCATTCATGAAGCGCTCGCCGTTCTCGTTTACCGTGAGGAACGGCTCGTCGAACATGGGGCCGGAATCGAAGTCGTGCATCATGTGGGAGTGACCCACGGGCACGAACCCACCGCCGATGGCCATAGCCATGAGGATGCCGTCGCCGGTCTTGTTGGTTTGCTTTCGGTCGAAGTCCTTCACGTCGGGGCAGTAGCGCTCCACGAGGCTCTGGTTGTTCTGGTAGTCGCCCGTGGACAGGATGACGCCCTTGGTGGCATTGAACTTGATGTAGTCGTTTCCGCTCTTGCCGATGACGCCGGTGACGGCGCCGGACTCATCGGTGACCAGCTGCACGCCAGGAGTGGAATAGAAGAACTCCACGCCGCGCTCGGCAGCCATATCGGCCAAGTGCTCGATCATGGTGCCGTTGTTGTAGGGTTTGGGGCCGAACATGATGGAGCGGCGCGAGCACTTCGATCCGTCCTCGTACTCGGTCACAGCCGTGGGGCGTACCATGTAGGGCGGGAATCCGGCTTCTGCGGTGCGCACCTGCATCCAGCGGATGGCCTCACCGGAGTACTTGGCGTAAGTTTCGGCCAAGCCGCGGTCGGCGCGCCAGCCGCAATCCTCCAGAAAGCCCTGGATGTAGTTCATGACGCCCTGCTCGTCGCTCTCGTCCAGAAGGACGCCGGAGCAGGTGCCGCCCTGGGAAATGGGCTTCGATTCTTTTTGGAGCACGGCAACGGTGGCGCCCTCCTCAAGGGCCGACAGGGCCGCCGGCACCCCGCCGGTTCCGGCGCCGACCACTACGACATCGTAGGTTTTCTCTTCGCTGAACTCCGTGATGGGTTCAATCTCGACGGGTGAGTCTTCGAAGTCGCTCGCCTGCAGCCCCGCCGGGTACTCGATGCCACCAGTTTCAGCGGTCTTCGGGTTCTCTCCGCCACTGGGAGCGCAGCCGGCAAGTCCTGCTCCTGCCGCTCCTGCGGCGCCCATAGCGAGCGCGCCTTTCAGAAAGTCTCGGCGATTCAATTCCACGATTCCCTCTCCTTTCGTATTCGGTCGTGCGGAACGACGGCGCGGTACTGCTGCACCCGACTTTGCGAGTGATGACGTCGCCCCGACGCTTTCGCGCTCTTCAAAACTATCAGAAATGGCGCTCTTTTCGCCTACTACAAACGGTATGAACTTGCTGATACCGCATCGGTTCATACTGTTTTTCTGATATAACAGGGAAGGGAGGATGATAGATGGATTTCGTTCGGCGTTTTGCCGCGTGCACGCCTCAGAGCGCCTCGGTTGTGGCGGGTCTCGCCTGTGCGCTTATTATGATGGAAGTGCAGCGGATGCCCGTGGCTCACAGCGTGAGCTTTTCTATGTTTGCGCCTGTGCCTTATTTGGCTGAGGCGTTCGCACTGATGGTATTGGCATTTCTGGTTTGGCGTTATCCTGCTCGTCGGTTGAGCAACAGTGCGATATTGCGCGGAGCTGTCGGCTTTTTGGCGACGCTCTCCACGTGGCTTGTTCTGTGGGGGACGGGGCTCGACGAGACGCTCATGTTTGTGGTTCGCGCGGTTTACCGGGCTTCTACGGGGCTGCTTGTAGTGCTGTGGGCCGAGCGGCTCATGGGACTTGGTTCGTGGCGCGAGGGGTGTCTTATTGCTGCTGCGATCATAGTTTCCGGGGCGCTTACTTGCCTGCTTTCGGTTGTTCCGGCCAATGTGCTGGAGGGCATTCTCGTGCTGCTTCCTCTTGTGGCTGCAGGGGCCTTTCTGACATATCGGGGCCGACCGGGAGACGGAAGTTCCTCGGCGCTTCCCTCAATCTCTCCGGCAGAGCATCATCCGCTTCCCGCTTTTTCTCTTGAAACGACGCGGGATATTGTTGCCGCTGCGGGGCTTCTCGCCTTCCCGCTTTTGTGCCGTAGCCCCATGATCTCGACGCAGTCGGCTTGGATGCCGTTGCAGGATGGCTTTACCATGGATCAGGCCATGCAGCTCTCCATTGGTGCCGGCACTATCCTGGGCGGGGTGGCAGTAGCGCTTATCATTCGCTTCGCCTGGAATCGTATCTTCGTGCTTGTGCTTGATCTGCTTGTCTTGCCGTTATCGCTCGTCTCGCTCTATACTGCTCAGCTGGTCGGTATGCTGTTCGTGCTTCATTTCCTTATTGTGGACTCCACCTACAAGGTTGTCCTGTTCTATATCATGATGGTGCCGTTTTTGTTTCCAGAGATGCGAAAGGGCCCGCGCTCGGTGGTGCCCCTCTATGCTTCCTTTGCCTTTATGATTGCCATGCGCGCTCTTTTCTCGGGTCTTCATTCCCTGCTGCCCGAATCGCTCTACGCTACGTTGGTGGCAGTAGTGGTGCTGCTGTCCTTTGCTGGAGCAGCCTTGCTCGCTTTGCTGTTGGTGCATCGCCAGATGACTCGGCGGGAACCATCGCCAGAGGCGACGCCTTCGCAAGTGAGCGGTGCGTCCGAAACGTCCCCTCTCGGGCAGCGTCCCGACATCGTAGCGGCTTGCAGCGCTTTGGGCGACCGCTTCGAGCTGACGCCGCGCGAGCGGGAAATATTCCTGCTCTTGGCTCAGAATTACCGGGCGCCCTATATCGCTGAGAAGTTGGTGGTGAGCCAATCGACGGTGAAGACGCATATGCGGAACCTATACGCGAAGCTCGGTGTCCATTCGCAAGCGGAGTTGCTTTTGCTCGTGGACGAGGAGGCTGCGAAGTAGCACCTCGAATAGATGGTGCGATTTCTCCCGCCTCTCGCACCCCTGATTTTTCAAAAAAATTGGCAGTCTGTCTTGCTGACGGCGTGTCATAGGGTAGACTTGGGCTACTGCGCATTTTCTGGGTGCAGCTTATCTGTTGGAAGGAACTCCGTGACGATCGAGTGGACCTTTTTCCTCTCCGAGCTTATGCAGAACCCCATCCTTCTGGTGGTGACCCTGCTTAATATCGGCGTTATCATCGTGAACGGCGCGACGGATGCGCCCAATGCCATCGCCACGGCGGTCTCCACCCGGGCCATGAAGCCTCGGCACGCCATTATCATGGCGGCGGTGTTCAATTTCCTGGGGCTTTTGCTCGTGTCGCTGGTCTCCACGGCGGTAGCCCATACCATTTTCTCCATGGTGGACTTCGGCGGCAACTCCCATCAGGCCCTGACGGCGCTCATGGCGGCGATGGTCGCCATTATCGTCTGGGGCGCGGCGGCCTGGTGGTTCGGCATCCCCACCTCCCAGTCCCATTCGCTCATCGCCGGCCTCACCGGCGCGGCCATCGCCGTTCAGGGTGGCCTGGACGCCATCAACGGCGCCGAGTGGATGAAGGTCGTCTATGGCATCCTGCTCTCCACGCTGCTCGGGTTCGGCCTGGGCTGGATCAACTACAAGGTCATCGGCCGTATGTGCCGCAATGTGGATCGCCTGAAGGCGAACTCGTTCTTCAAGTGGGCGCAGATCTGCTCTGGCGCCGGGGTGGCTTTCATGCACGGCGCCCAGGACGGCCAGAAGTTCATGTCCATCTTCATGCTGGCCATCATGATGACCGCCGGCATGGGCATGGATCTGTCGGGCGTGGCTATGCCCATGTGGCTTATGATCTTCTGCGCCTTCAACATGGGCTTCGGCACGGCCGTGGGCGGCGAGCGCATCATCAAGTCCGTGGGCATGGATATGGTGAAGCTCGAGGCGTTCCAGGGATTCGCCGCCAGCCTCTCCACGTTCGTGAGTCTTATGCTCGCCACCTTCGGGGGCTTGCCGGTTTCCACGACGCACACCAACACGACGGCCATCATGGGCGTGGGGGCCGCGAAGAGCCCCAAGTCCGTGAAATGGTCTATCGCCATCGATATGGTGAAGACGTGGGTGCTCACCTTCCCCGGGTGCGGCATCCTGGGCTTCGCCTGTGCCAAGTTGTTCCTTATGATCCTGTAACACGAGAAGGGAAGTCCAGTGGCCAAGAAACACAAGTACGATTACTTCGACGCCTACGAAGAGCTGTCCGATCTGGCCGTGCAAGAGGCGAGCGTCCTTGTGCGCGCCATGGAGAACTTCACCGATGCCGCTGCCCTGCGCGCGGTGCTCGATGAGGCCCATGCGCTCGAGCACGCCGGCGACATGATCAACCACGACATCTACAAGCACGTCGGCAACGACTTCATGCCGCCGTTCGATCGCGAGGACATCGTGGCTTTGGCCGGCGCGCTGGACGAGATTCTGGATGAGATCGAGGACGTGCTGCAGTACTTCTACATGTTCGACATCCATCAGATTCCCGAGGACGCCCTGCGCTTCGCCACCCTCATCCGCAAGTCGTGCAAGGCCGTGGACGCCGCCATGGAGGATTTCCGCAACTTCAAGAAGTCGAAGAACTTCAAGCAGCTGGTCATTCAGGTCTCCGACAACGAGGAGGAGGCCGACGCGCTGTACGTGGAGGTCATCCGCAACCTGCACGTGAACCACGCCGACGAGCCCATGCACGTGCTGAAGTGGTCGCGCCTGTACGCCTTCATGGAGAGCTGCTGCGACGCCTGCGAGCATACCGCCGATCTCATGAGCACGATTCTGTTGAAGAATATGTAGGCTCAGGATCGGGGAATCGGTACACCTACGTAGGGGCGGCGCTTGCGCCGCCCTTTCTGCATTGGCGGACGTTCTGGCTCGGGAGTGCCGATCGAGGCCGGCCCCTACGGGGATGTCTGCAGGCCAAGCGGCGGGCTTGTCCAGTGCGCGGCGACGGTCGCCGTATTTCCGTGCAAGATTTTTCGTTAGAGAGAGCGCGTCCGGGCGATTCGTGCAGGATTTTGCGATAGGGAGACTCTAAATCGGTTGTAGGATCGCCTCGGCCTCTCCCTATCGCAAATTCCTGCACGAATTTGGTGTACCCGGTGACGGGAGAGCGTCATGAACGCTTCTTCTGGTCGCGGGGGTTGTGCTGGGGCTTCTTCGGGTCGGGGGTTTGCGGTTCGAAGGGGTCGAAGGCCGGTTCGTCGTCGGCTTTTCGTGCCGCGTCCGCGTCGGCGCCTTCCGCGCCTTCCGCGCTCTTCGAATCCTTGGCTTCCGCGGCGGAATCCTTCACCGCCGCCTGCGGGCCGGTGCGGCGGGGCTCGTGGTCGAGGCCGATGATGCGGTAGAGCTCGTCGCGGTCGACGAACAGGCGATCGGAGGGATCGGGGGCCGGTTCGGAGGCATGCTCGTCCTCATCGGCCAGGGGCACCACGAGCTTGTCCATGAGCACGGTGGGCTGGAAGTGTTCGCCGTCGTCGTCCATCCAGCGGCCGCTCAGGCGATCGTAAAGCTTCTTGCCCTTCCTCTTGAAGCGATCGAACTTGGTTGTGCCCTGGCGCTCGCGGGCCGTTTTGCCTATGGGCACGTGTACCTTGCGCGCTATGAAGCGCATCGGTCGCGCCACGCTTTCCACCACGGTGTCCGAGTAGTCGCGGGGCGGCTTGGTGCGCCAGCCCATGATGAGGGACAGGTAGCGCAGAACCATGATGAGGCCGGCGCACAGGATGCCCGCCGTGTCGGGCAGGATGCCGTTGGCCTTCAGCGGGCAGTAGACCATGCAGCCGATGAGGGCCGCGCTGCCGTAGATGGGGCCGGTTTGGAAGGCGACGGGCGGCCGGTTCATGAGCACGTCGCGGGAGATGCCCCCGCCGATGGAGGTGATGGTGCCGAGCACTACCGAGGGGATGACGGTAAGGCCCGCCGAGAGGCTCTTCGACGCGCCGATGATGGCCCACAGGGCTACCGAGATGTTGTCCAGGAGGTCGACGATGGGGTCCAGGTAAGTGGCCAGCTTGCCGAAGTAGAACACTGCCACGCCGGCCAGGGCGCAGGACAGGAGAAACCAAGGGCTTTGGAAGGCGTACAGGCCGTAGTTCTGCAGCAGGATGTCGCGGATGATGCCGCCGCCCATGCCGGTGATGCAGGCGATGGCCACGGTGCCGAAGATGTCGTAGCGGGCGCGCACGGCGGACATGCCGCCGGACAGGCCGCCGGTGACGGTGGCGGCGAACTCGAACCAGAAGGGGAGGTCGAAGGCGGTCTCGAGGGTCATGAGCATTCCTACCGATTCCGCACGTCGGGGACGTCGTCGCCGGCCGCGGCGTCTTCCACAGCCACGACGAGGGCCACCACGGGCTCGCCGTAGAAGTTCACATCGGCGGTGAGGCGGTGGGAAGCGGCCAGATCGAAGTCGTCGGCGTCCATGACTTTAATGGCGCTCAGGGCGCCTGCGCGCGCCTGGTCGTACAGATCCCAGAAGCTGGCGCGGCTGACGGCCTCGGTGGCCGGATGGTGCCAGGGAGCGCGCTCGCCGTTGGCGAAGGCGGAAGTGGCGCGCTCGGCGGCCCGGTGGCTCATGGCCCCGGTCATGGCGTGGGGGCGCACGAGGCGCTCGGCAGCGGAAAGCACGGCGCGCTTGGCGCCGGTGGGGGAGTAGAGGGCCCGCTGGGCCGCGCGCTCGGCTCGCACGGCGCTTTTGAACATGGTTTTGGGCATCGTGAGGCCGAAGGCGTCGTCGACGGCTCCGGCGTACAGACGGCCCACGGTATCCAACATGCTGTCGCGTCCGCGCAACACCGAGGTGGCGGGATGGTAGGTGGTCACGGTCTCGCCGCGCTTGGCCGTCAGCACAAGCTCGTCCAGCTCGGTCTCGATAACGGCGTGCACCTCGTGGGCGTCCTCGGCCGTAAGGCCTTCCACGCCAGCGCCGCACAAGGCATCGACCTGGCTAATGATGAGCGGATGCACCGTGCTGTCCAGCAGGTAGTGGCACACGTAGCCCAGCGCGTAGGCGCGTCCGACGGAGCGCTCCTGCGCCGGCAGCTCGCGCACAGCGCTCTTCAGGGCCACGAGGAATTCTGCCGGGCGCGTCCGATGCAGCGTTGAGGCCAGCTTTCCCACGCGGCGGTAGCGCGGATCGGGCGCGACGAAGAACAAAGGATCGGGGCCCTGGTTGCCCAAAAGGAAGGCCTCGGCCGCATCGCGGGAACCTCCGATGGTATCGAAGGTCTTGCCGTACACGTCTTTCCCGAACAGGTCGTGCGTGATGATGGCCGGCATGGCTTCTCCTCTCCGATGGCGTTGCCCGATGTTGAATGCAAAGCGATCATGATAGGTACACAGGCCATCATAAACAATGGTGCGGCCGCCAGCGGACGGTGGGTGTCGTCCGTCGGAAAACCGACATACTAGGTAGACGGAGCAGACGGTGCTCCTTTGGCGAGCTGGCCGGCGTCACCTGTCGGGGTGGCCGGGGGTGCCTCGGCGGGGTGGTCGGCATCCCCGGGGCCGGATGGCCGCTCGCCGCCCGTGGCCGCTGATGGCATTCCGACCGAAGATGCGCCCGTACGGGCTGCGCTCGCCCTCATTGACCTTACAACTTTGCTATAGTGGTGCCCACTTGCATTTTCGACTAGTTCCGTATCGAAGGAGAGCAAGCGCAATGGCTCTGATCGTCGCGAAATTCGGGGGCACGTCGGTTGCCTCCCCCGAGCGCATCAAAAACGTCGCCAAGCGCCTGGTGGGCATGCGCCAGCGCGGGGACGAGGTGGTGGCCGTGGTGTCTGCCATGGGCAAGACCACCGACGAGCTCATGGGGCTCGCCTCCGCCATCACGACGGCGCCGCCGGCCCGCGAGCTGGATCGGCTGCTGTCCACCGGCGAGCAGGTTTCCATGACGCTTCTGGCCATGGCCATCGAGGCTTTGGGCTACAAGTCCATCAGCTTCACCGGCCGCCAGGCGGGCATCGAGACCAACGGCACGCACAACAAGGCGCGCATCGTGAAGGTGCACAACGAGCGCATCTTAGACGCGCTGGACGATGGCGCCATTCCCGTGGTCGCCGGGTTCCAGGGCATCGACGCCAACGGCGACATCACCACGCTCGGTCGCGGCGGGTCGGACACGACGGCGGTGGCCATCGCCTGGGGCATTAATGCCGACGTCTGCGAGATCTACTCCGATGTGGACGGCGTCTACACCACCGACCCGCGCATCGCGCCCCGGGCCCGCAAGCTCGATTCCATCTGTTACGACGACATGCTGGAGCTCTCCAGCGCCGGCTCGGGTGTGCTGCAGAGCCGCGCGGTGGAGTTCGCCCGCAAATGGAAAGTGGTCATCCATTCCCGCTCCGCGTTCTCGGAGGCCGAGGGAACCTACGTCAAGGAGGAGTACGAAATGGAAGAAGCCGTCATCACCGGCATCGCCAGCGACACGTCGGAAGTGAAGGTGACCATCCGCCAGGTACCCGACGCGCCGAATGTGGCCGCCCGCGTGTTCGGGGCGCTGGCCGCCGCCAACGTGAACCTGGACATGATCATCCAGAACGTGTCCGAGGCCGGCTTCACCGATATCTCCTTCACGACTCCCGGGGCCGATCTGCCCCGCGCCAAGGAGACCATGGAGCGCATCGTGCCCGAGATCGGCGCCCGCGAGTTCATCGTCGACGAGGACATCGCGAAGGTGTCGCTCGTGGGCACGGGCATGAAGTCGTCGCCGGGCGTCGCCTCGCGCACGTTCCAGACTTTGGGCGACAACAACATCAACATCGTGGCCATCTCCACCTCGCCCATCCGCCTGTCCATGATCGTGGACGCGGCCCAGGCAGTACAGGCCGTCCAGTGCCTGCACACCGCCTTCGGGCTCGATTCCGACGACGTGTTCGTGGAAACCCAGCTTTCCGCGGAGGAGATCGCCGCCAAAATGAAGAAAGGACGTTAAATGACCTGGACGAAGGAAACGCCGGCAAACCCCGTGGTGGCTGTGGCCGGAGCGACGGGTGCGGTGGGGCAGGAGTTTTTGCGCGTGCTGCACGACGTGGATTTCCCGGCGAGTGAGGTTCGCGCTCTTGCGAGTGCGCGCTCGGCTGGCAAGAAGGTGCCCTTCGAGGGGTGCGGACTCGTGCCGGCCGGCGAGCTTACCGTGCAGGAGATGACGCCGGAGTCCTTCGAGGGCGTCGACATCGCGCTGTTCTCAGCCGGCGCCTCCGTGTCCAAGGAGATGCGCGAGGCGGTCACCGCTGCCGGCGCCGTCATGATCGACAACTCCAGCGCCTTCCGCATGGATGAGGACGTGCCGCTGGTGGTGCCCGAGGTGAACCCCCAGGACGTGGCCTGGCATTCCGGCGTCATCGCGAACCCGAACTGCTCCACCATCCAGATGGTCGTCGCGCTGAAGCCGCTTTACGACCTCTCCCCCATCAAGCGCGTCGTGGTGTCCACCTACCAGGCTGCTTCCGGTGCCGGCGCGCCGGCCATGGCCGAGCTGTACGACCAGACCCGCGCCTTCCTGGACGGCACTCCCGAGGACGAGTTGGAAATCTCCGCTTTCGCCCACCGCATCGCTTTCAACACCATTCCGCATATCGACGTCTTTTTGGACGACGGCTCCACCAAAGAGGAGTGGAAGATGGTCGTCGAGACCAAGAAGATCATGGGCGACCCCGCCATCGAAGTGGCGGCCACTTGTGTGCGCGTGCCGGTGCTGCGCTGTCATGGCGAGGCCATCAACGTGGAGTTCGCCGATGAGGTGACCGTGGAGGCGGCCCGCGCGGCGCTCGAGGCGGCCCCCGGCGTGGAAGTGATGGATGACACCGCGAACAAGGTGTACCCGATGCCTGGTCTGCTTGTTGGCACCGACGGCACCTTCGTCGGACGTTTGCGCAAGGATCCGACCGTGCCCCACGGCATCGCCTTCTGGGACGTGGCCGACCAGATCCGCAAGGGAGCGGCCCTGAACGCCGTGCAAATCGCCCAGCTGCTTCTGCCGTAGAACAGGCGTCATCCTGAGCGAGCGAAGCGAGTCGAAGGATCTCCAATGGAGTCCCGCTATGGGGCTCCATTTTTCTGCGCGGGCCCGTGCGGCGGCATTGTGCCTACTGGGTCTCGGACAGTCATCGGTCTTTTGCGCGTATCTCGCCCGCGCCGCCTATCGCGATGATCCGAACGACTGATGGCCCGCTCGGTCAACGAACCCCTCGGTTTCTGCATGAGATCTCGAGTTATAAGCGTCTCGGGAGTTGCTGAGGGGCCGGCGCGAAAGCACCGCAGTTCTGCGCGCTTCTCTGAACTGGTGTTTTCCAAAAGTCCTTTCTAGCTGTGATCTTTCTTGGAAAGAGATGACGCTTATAACTCGAGATCTCATGCAGAAAAGGGCATCTTCGTTGACTGAACCCGTCGGCAATCACTCTGCGTGAACCGCCAATGTTCTCAGGACGGTCGTTGCGCTTCGTTTTCCCGTGAGCGAGGACGGTTCGTGCGAGCTACTTCTGCCAAGCAGTTCAGGCCTTCTTTCAACGTGCAAAGGCGCGGTTGCGATAAAAGTAACTGTTCTGCTCATGAATGTCGGTTCGGCAGATTTACCGCATGTACGCCTCGCGACAGCTAAAGCCTGTTATCTTGCAGCACATGGAAGTGATCTTCAGTCATACAACAGCTTTGGATTTTCTCAGGATGTGGTCGTGCAATCATCCTCTGGCTTTGCGTGCCTTCCACGATCTGCGTTCGCGTGATGTGGGGCACCTTCCTTCCTCCCATTTGAAGGGCTTCAGCTCGCTTGCCCGTGCCGCAGATACCGAGGCTGCTGTTCGTGCGGCCATCGAGAGTGCGAAAAGGCCCAGCCTGAAGCGAATGCTCGAAGAGCTATGGGGCAACGCCACGGTCGAGCGCCCTCTTCACGTTCTCGCGCGGCCCAAAATCGGGCGTCATTCCACGAAGCGTGTTTGCTTCCATCAGCTTGCTGCGCCGCTGCCGCGTGGGGCCTTTCTCGAAATCGCTCCCGGCGTGGCCGTATGCTCTCCTGAACTTGTGTTTGTCCAACTGGCCGAAACCCTCCCTATGGGCGAGCTCATTGCTTTGGGATATGAGTTTTGCGGATGCTATCCCCTTGAGGCGAATCGTTCGGGCGCGCTCGTGCGGGCGCAGCTTACAACGCCGGCCCGACTCTCCGCGTTCGTTAACCGCGTCGAGCGCATGAAAGGCCTGCGGAAAGCGCGCATCGCTGTTCAGTTCGTCTACGCGAAATCTGCTTCTGCCAAGGAGGCGGAAATGGATGCGTTGCTTATGACGCCCATGCGGTGGGGCGGTTTGGGCCTGCCTCCGGCACTCGCCAACGAGCCGGTTGCGCTTTCGGAGGAGGCGGCGCGCATCGCACGGGGCGATCGGGTGGTATGCGACCTTCTGTGGCCGCAGGCCCGCGTTGCGGCGGAGTACGACGGCCTTGCCTTTCATGGCGGGCGACATCAGCAGGCGCGTGATTCCCGGCGCCGCGACGCCCTCATCGCCGATGGCTTCGATGTTGTAACGGTTACGTCTTCGCAGATCGATAGCGTCTCAGAGTTCATCGAGATAGCCGACGCCCTCTCGCGCAAAACAAGAGGCAGAACTCCTGTGCGCCCTGTCTCGTTTCTCGACCGCCATCTGCAGCTTCGCCACGAGCTGCGCGCATTTCACCACCAGCACTTTCCGCCAGTCTCCCCCTCAGAAGAGGACGATGCGTAGCTCACGTTCGCAAACCGTGCGGCCTGCTGAGATGGGTCAAGCAAGAAGGCGCTTCGTGCGGCCGAGTTCGGGATGGGTGCCGGAGCATCACTTGAAGATGATCATCGGCCTTCGGTCGACGAGCTGCCCTGAAATTGCAGCAGATCGCGAGTTGTAAGCGTCCGATGTCGAGATGCCGAACGGAATCTTTTTGATCTGAAGAGCGTGACCTGGGGGTTTGCTGAAAAGATCCTTCGAAGTGCCTCAATGGGCTGCTCGCAGACGCTTATAACTCGAGATCTCGTGCAGAAATTGGAGGGTTCGTTGACTGAACCCAATGCGAGTCGCGGAATCGCCGCAGGCTCCTTCTCAGATTGCCTCGGACTTGTTGCGAAAGACGGCGCGGACGAGGTATTCCACGTTGCCTTCGGGGCCGGTGATGGGGGATTCGACCACCCCGGTTGCGGTGAACCCTGCGGCGGCGAGGGCGGCCTTTACTTCCTCCACAGTGCGCAGTCGCACTGCCTCATCGCGGACGACGCCCCGGTCGGTCTCGTCGTGGGCCGATTCGAACTGAGGTTTCACCAGGCCGATGAAGATCGTGCCCGGGCGGCTGAAGCGGGGAAAGAGGGGGGCGAGTGCTGCCAGGCCGATGAAGGATACGTCGATGACAATGAGGTCGAAGGGTGCTCCGACCTCGGCGGGATCGGCGTCCTTGATGTTCGTGCGCTCGAAGACGGCCACTCGCGGGTCTTGGCGGATCTTCCAGGCGAGCTGCCCGTAGTTCACGTCGAGGGCCGCCACGCGCGAGGCGCCCGCCTGCAGCAGGCAGTCGGTGAAGCCGCCGGTGGACGAGCCGATGTCCAGGCAGTTCATGCCGGCGACGTCCTGCTTGAACGCGTCCAGCGCCCCCTGGAGTTTCTTGCCGCCGCGGGAGACGAATTGCTTGCGGCCGCGAATGAAGATGTCGGCTGTGGGCGCGACCTTTATCGCGGCGCTCGTGGCGTACACGTCGTCTACCCGCACCTCGCGCGCCATCACGGCCCGCAGCGCGGTCGCGCGGTCGGGAAACTTCCCCCGCTCTACCAACAGGTCGTCCAGGCGCATTTTTTTGAGCTTCGTAGTCATGGGGCTATTATAACGCGAGCGTCTGCGTGCTCGATGCGATGAGCCGATCTCGTTGGCTCCCGCTCGAGAAAGGGGCGGCACAGAAAGGCGCTCCAGCCTTGAAGCGCCTTTCTGTTGGCGATGAGAAACGGGCTAGAATCCAACACCCGGCATTCGCTAGACCGTGAAGGCCTCGTCGAGGTTGTTGGTGCCGCTGTAGAGATAGTAGACGTTGGGCTCGGTACCGACATTTTCCAGGAGCCGTTGTCCGCTGCTAGCAGCTTTTGCCACCGCAGATGTTGGATCGTCCAGGTCACCAAAGATGCGGGCGTCGGCGACGCAGGTTTTCACGCACAAGGGCTCATCGCCGTTTTCGCGGCGGTCGGAACAGAAGGTACACTTTTCGGCGACGCCTTCCGTTCGGGCCGCAAAGAGTATCTTTTCGGGTGGCGTGGGGCCTGCGTCTCCGTGATTCGACTCGATGGTTCCCAGAACGGTACGAGCGTGGTAGGGGCAGGCGCTCTCGCAGGAGCCGCAGCCAATGCACTGCGATTTGTCCACCTGGATGACCCCCTCATCATCGATATAAGTGGCTCCAGTGGGACAGGCGTCGAGGCAGGCGGGGGAACTGCACTGCATGCAGAGGGTGGGCAGATAAGTTATCTCTAGAGCGGGGAAAGAGCCAGTAACGTATTCTTTCACGTGAGACCACCGATCGCCTGCCGGAAGAGCGCGGGATACGGCGCAGCCTACCGAGCAGGCGTGGCAGCCGATGCACCGGTCGAGATCGATGACCATTCCAAGACGTGTCATAGTGAATCACTCCTTACAAAAGCGCTAGGCTTTGACGACTTCGAGCAAGAATGAGGAGATGTCCGGCGATTGGGAAATTGGGTCACGGGCGACGTTGTCTACGAGCGCATTCATGTTGCTCTCCGGCGCGTCCCAGGGATTACCCCAGCCGCCATCTACCCAGGCGACGCCAGGCATGACACGCTCAGAAATGCGAAGAGTGAATAGCGCCTCTCCGCGATGGGAAAGTGCTTTTACTCGGTCTCCGTCTGCCAGGCCGCGGGCTTTGGCATCGGCCGGTGAGAGTGAAAGCTCAGGCTCGGGGTGGTTCTCCAAAAGATAGGGATTGTTGCGATACTTGTAGTGTACGAAATGCACGGTACGGCGGTTGGTGCCGACGAGGGGGTAGTCTTTTGCAAGCTCGGGACTGCCCTCCGGCGTTCCGAATCCCGGTACGTAGTTCGGGAGCGGATCCTGGCCGTTTTTTCCGAAGGGGAGGTTCAAGAGCAGCACTTTACCGTTGACGGTATCGAAGCCCGGTTCACCATCGGGGCGTAGGCCGCCCGTTTCATATTTGCGGTACTCATGGGTGCCCACGATGCGCACGGGATCTTGCTGGTAGTCGGCGAGGGTGAGTCCGCTGGGGGCGAGAGCGTATTCAATGAACTCTTCGTCGGTGGACCAAGGGTAGTCCTCGTCGAGTCCCATGGCTCGCGCGAGGCCGAGCTCCATCTGGTATGGTGTCATGCATTCGTGAAGCGGCTCGATGGCCGGTTGTCGCAGGGCCACTACGGCACCTTGCTCGGAGGGATAGGTGCGGTAATCATAGCGCTCGGCCCAGGACACGTCGGGCAGCACTACATCGGCCAGTTGGTTGCAGGTTTCGGTCATGAACAGCTCGGTGTAGCAGATGAAATCGAGGGTTCGGAGCAGATCGAGATTGCGGTGGTAGTCCCCCTGAGCCATGATGGTGTTGGTGTGGTAGCCCATAAGCGCTCGGGGTGTGTATGGCTCGCCGGTTTCGATGGCATCCAGGGCGCCCGGCAGACCGTTTAGGAACAGCGGGTAGCGTTCCGCATTCACGTTGGGCGCCTCCACCTTCACGGTAGTCTTGATGCCCGTGGGATTGCCATTCTCTACTGCTACGGGATGGCCCACTACCGTAGGGAAGCAGACGTTGCAGCCCTCTTTGTCCAGTTTTCCGCAGATGGCTCGCAAGCAGCCGATGGAGCGCACGGCCTGCACGCAGTTGCTGTGGAGAGCCAGGCTGTTTCCCTCGTGCAGGGCCGCCCGCTCGGTGGTGGCATACAGGCGCGCGAGTTCGCGGATGGTGTCGGCTGGGACGCCGGTGATGGGTTCGGCCCACTCGGGAGTGTACTGCTCCATGCAGGCGCGATATTCATCGAACCCGTGGCACCACTGCTCGACGAACTCGTGGTCGTAAAGGTCTTCCGCGATAATGGTGTTGGCCATGGCGTTAGCGAGCGCTCCGTCGGTGGAGGGCTTTATGGGAATGAACTGATCGGCCTTTGCGGCGGTCTCGGTGAAAATGGGGTCGATGACGATGAGCTTGGCCCCTCGTGCCTTGGCATCCAAGATGGGGGAGGCGTTGCCGTGCTTCCCGTAGCACATATAGGCGCCGGGACGTAGGGAGGCGAAGGGGTTGCCGCCCCAGCAGATAATGAGGTCGGTGTTATTGTAGTCTTCCTCATCGCGGAACCCATAAGTGGTCTTGAGCGCCACAAGTCGCGGCACAAAGCACAGATTCGGTGCTCCCACCATGTTGTTGGTGCCGTATCGGGCGTAAAACTCGCAGAAGGCGTTGCGTACGATGTTCTGGACAGGCGCTCCGTTCGTGTACAAGAGGGTATGAGCGCCGTACTTCTCTTTGATGGCGCTCAGCTGCTCGGCGATGTAGGCGAACGCTTCATCCCATGTGCATTTCTCCCACTTCGAGCTGTCGCCACGGTATTGCGGATCGCGCTTCATGGGGTACTTGAGGCGATCGGGCGAGTAGATGACATCGACGAAGGCTTGGCCTTTCGGGCAAAGGGCGCCTTTATTGAAGGGATGGTCGGGATCGCCCTCGATGGACACAGCCACCCCGTCGGACACGGTAACCACCACCCCGCAGTCGTTATGGCAGTTGCCGCAGGTGGTGCGCACCCGGCTCACGTTGGTAAGCGCCAAGGGCGTTTCTGGCTCGTGGGCCTCGGGTTCGGACGCTTTCTCATGCTGGGGCTGGCAGCCGACAAGGCCGAGCGATCCTAGGGCCACCGCTCCGGCAGTGGTGGTGAGAAACTTTCTCCGACTTAAATTTGCGCTCATTTCCCTCTCCTCTCTCCGTAGGGTCTTTGGCGGGCTCGCAAATAAATAGGCGACGCGGCAGGTTGTCTGCTCTGGTCCGTATTGCGGGCATACTAATTGTGCGACAAGGGAAAAAGGGAAACTTCACCCCGCTGGTGGTAGATCGAAATACCACCCAGGTGAGAAGCGATAGTATGGTAGTGGTAGGATGGGATTGTTCTAGGGGAATACGGTTGCTCGAGCGGTTGCATGTACGGAGGGGGCGTCATGGTACGTACGGGATGGGGAGATCTCTTTTCGGACGATCGTCGGACGACGGTTTTGCGCGCTGCTGGTCTTGGCTGCTTCTTTGTATGGTTCTGGGCCGCCCTCCAAAACCCCGACATCCCGCTGTATCGCCCAGCAGGCCTGCTGTCTGATTCGGCTTACTGGCTTTTGGCGTTGGCGAGTGCTGTCGCCGCTTGTGGGGCGGCGCTCGCTCTGGCTCGCCGGCGATTGGCGGGTAGGAAAACGATGGAGAGCGGCTTGACGTTAGGTCTGACAGGGCTTTACGTGGCTGTTTACGTACTCGCTGCCGTTGGAGGAACGCGAAACGCCCTCGATGGAGTTCTTATTGTGGTAACGGGCGTATTGGCGGGTTGGCTGTTCGTTTCCTGGGGTGTCTCGGTGGGCTCTCGCAATCCCCGTGCGGTGCTGTTCGTCACCTGTGTCGCCTCTGTTGTTGCCTTCGTGCTTGTTGCCATGTTGTATCAACTCGAGAGAATGTGGTATGCGGTGGTCATTTCTCTTCTGCCGCTCGTATCGGTGGGCCTGCTTCTGGCGGCTGGTGTTGAGCCGGAAATGGACATCGGTCCCGATGGGCCGTCGGGGAATGCTTCGTCGTTCCGCCAGCGGCTGAAGCTTCTTGCGACTATTTTTGCCCAAGGTATGGCATTCGGGCTCCTGCACGCCCTTTATGGCAGCGTTTCCCTGGAGAAATGTTCCGATCCTTTCTGTCCGCTGCGGTTTCTGAATGGCTTCTTCCCTTCGGTGGCAGTGGAGAACTTCTACGGATTCATGAGCATCTTCGGCGTTCTGTTGGCTGCCGTGGTAGTGCTTGTCGGAGCCAGCATGCTGAGACTCAACTTTCGTAAGCTCATCTACGTAGTGGGATTCCCCCTTATGGCCTTAGGGTTCCTCGTGTTGACGGCCGATGCAGGTCTGCGCACCCCGGGGGCGACGAGTCATGCATCCGGGGTGAATTTCACTATGGGCGAGGTGGTCTATGTAGCTGGCTACTATTATGCCGTTATTACGATGTGGGCCTTGTGTTCGTATTTGGCCCGGACTGGAAAGGACGATCGGGCGGTCTTGTTCGCCTGGACGGGCTTGGCGCTCTTTCTCGGGCAGTTCGTGGGTTTTCTCGTGAGTGCGGCAGTGGGTTTCGCGGCGTTTTCTGGTGCCGTATTCTGCGTCATCGCTCTGTTCTTGCTCATGCTCGTGAGCCTGCTTATTGCTACGGATGAGGGTTTGTGGGGAGAATGGGGCGGTGCGCGTCCCGATGACCGTGATCGGCCGAGCGCCTTTAAGGCTGCCTGCGAATCTATTGCTCGAGAGAGCCGACTCACGCCGCGAGAGAGTGATGTGTTCGTCCTGCTAGCGCGTGGCCGGAACGCTTCTGTGGTTGCGGAGCAATTGGTGGTTACGAAAGATACGGTGAAAACCCATAGCCGTAGCCTCTATCACAAGCTTGGGGTGCACTCTCAGCAGGAGCTCATTGATCGGGTGGAGGCTGAAATAGATCTCTATCGCGACCAGCGTTTTCGTCCAGGCAAGAAGAAGTAGGGGGGCTAGCTTTTGAGTAGAGCTGCGCTAGTTGCATCGAGCTTCTGGATTAGCAACCGGCGATCCAGCCCCTTCAGTTGCGCGATGCCGGAAAGGGCGTTGTTCAGCTCGGCGCGCCAAACTTCGGCGGGTAGGTTGTCGTCCTTGCGGGCGGGCATGTCGGTTTCCAGGAGTAGCTGACCTAGGGGAATCTGCCGGGCGTATTCGCGTCCGCGCCGCGACGCCAGCATGCGCGGCCCCACCGAAAAGAGGCAGCCAAGCTTGACGGCTCGATGCAAATCATCGGAAGTGCCTGAGAACCAGTGAAAGATCACGCGATGCAGCGCAAAGGTGCTGGCTTGTTCGAGCGCATCGAGTGCTGCTGCGGCGGCATTGATGGCGTGGATGGAGATGAGCTTCGGCGCAGTGTCGGTGGCGCTGCGGGTGAGGGTGCCTTCGCTGGGTGGGTTCGCCTCGGGGCTCGTGGTTGCGATACAGGTTCGGTTTTGCCCGCTGGTTGCTGTCGCGCCTTCGGGATTGGTGGGTGCCAAGGGCGCTGCGGACTCGTTGCATGTGGCCAGAATACAGGCGAAAGCGCTCGTCTGCAGGGCACGGCTCTCTTCCGTATCGCGCGGGCCGGCGAAGTCGAGCCCGATCTCCCCGATGAATCGGGTCGTGCGCGCAAGCTCGCAGAACCGGGCCAGCTCGGTTTCGCCCACGCGCCCGTCGGCGATCCACCAGGGGTGTGCGCCCAGGGCCACAGCGACGTTCGGCGCATCGGCCAGGGCTGCGCGCAGCTGCTCGTATTCCGTCGGCTCCACCGTGCACGAGAGCGCGCCGATGCCCGCTTGCGCCCCCTCAGCCGCTACGGTGGCAGGTGCGGGTGCAAATCCCACATGGCAGTGCATATCGTAGAGTTTTTCCATGAACAGCAGCATACCACGGCCGAAGGGGTCGCCGCGAAATCGATGAAAACATGGAAGGTAGCGCAGCGTTAAGCGCGAGGCGGATGGCGGCAGTCAGATTTGGGCTGGCATGCAGAGGCGCAGTCGGGCCGAGGCGTCCTGGGAGAACTCCGCGGCGAGTCCGCGCGCGTCAGGCGGCTGTCTCGTACGGGTCGCGCGCAGCTCGCCGATTCTGTGGGCACGCCGTGGCAAGTGGGTAACGGATGCCGTCATGCCGTTAAAGAGGTTGACGTGCGGCCCGGGTGTTCTAGAATCGACAACCGTACGGAACATACGACGATTTGCAAAGGAAGCGATCGATTTTATGGCGGAGCTACTCGAGGCCATCATGCTCATCTGCTTCGGTCTGTCATGGCCGTTGAACGCGTACAAGAACTATCGAGCCGGCACAGCGGTTGGTACCAGCTGGCAGTTCATCGCGCTGATCACTGCCGGTTACTTCGCCGGTATCGCGGCCAAGTTCGTTTCCGGCAACCTCAACTGGGTGCTGATCGTCTACTTCATCAACGTGGTGTGCATTGCCGCCAACTGGCTCGTCTACTTCCGCAATCGCCGCCTGGACGCGCAGCGCTCAACCGAGGTGGTCATGGAGGAAGAGTCTTTCGTCGTGGTGGCCTAGGCTGTCACTGTCCTCTACTCCTCGTCGAAAGGCATCTCTTGTATCCTTGAAGCGCCGTAGTCTCTCCTGCCTCTCTAGATGCAGAAGGTTCAGTGCGCGCTGACGCAATTATGCGCGAGGGACGGAAGCAGCATTTAGCTGGCAGCTAATGCGGAGGACTCCGCGACTCTTTAGAATAGGATGGATTTGAGTCGCGTTTGCGTTTCTGCGACACTCCCATTCTTTTCTGATGGTTCGGATATACCGATCGAGCTTGATTGGAGTATGCCATGCTTATTAAATGTCCCGAGTGCGGCGCCGATGTGAGCAACAGGGCTTGCGCTTGTGTAAAGGTACTGTCAATAATCTTGCGCAAATTCCAGCAGGCGACCGCCAGCCGTCGGCATGATCACTCGTCCAGCAGCGACACGTCCAGATACCTCCTCGACCC